>DATDYQ010000026.1:0-15725 GCA_035288965.1 Candidatus Nanoarchaeia archaeon | reverse complement strand
GAAGTTTATAGGATATTTAATTCTAAATCATTAAATAATGTTCAAACAACAGATAGAGAGCAAACAATAAATAATGAAGTAAATCGATTAATTAAAAAATATTCTTCTGATGATGAAGTTAATATCTGTTTTACAGAATTTGAAGATATAAGAATACCAAATGAAGACGAAATAGAGTATTTAACAAATCTATCTTATGTCCATTCTGATATAACCCCCCTGCCAATGCTTCCAAAGGTCGCTAAGAATATAACTTCAGATAATTTTAATGAGTACAATACATTTATCAAAAAAGCTATAGATGCAATTGGGGTACTTAACAATAAACCCATTATGGGAGTAATTCCAATGTCCGTACCTAGTACATTTATGCCTAT
The DNA here is from genome assembly GCA_035288965.1 of Candidatus Nanoarchaeia archaeon. GTDB lineage: Archaea > Nanobdellota > Nanobdellia > SCGC-AAA011-G17 > JAGVZF01 > DATDYQ01. Next base: position 15,348 of record DATDYQ010000026.1, on the reverse strand, counting down.
GTTGCTTAAAACATACACAGATAATGGAATAACTGCATTATGCTTAGACTTTCAAGGTTCAACTGTTGGTAGTTCTTTAACAAAGATAAGGGCGTTGGTAAAATCAATAAAAAGACAAAATCTATTGGAGAAATCATTTATTTATTCTATAAATTTGGGTGCAGGCAAATTACCAAAAACAAAAGAAGTAGTACCAGCCAAAGACATATTATCATTTGGTTACGGATTTGATGCAATTGGCGGACAACACGTAAGGAAAAAGCTATCTCCAGAAATAAGAGCTAAAATACTCAGCTCAAAAAACATGTTTGAGAACTCCTTAAGACTATTTAATAAAAATGATTATGGTTATTATCGAGCAACTAAAAAAGAAACTATTGAAGGAGTTTATCCGAAAGATAGTAGCATACCTTTAGCCATTTTAGAAAAAATAAAAAGCAACTCTAATGTTGATAAACTATTTAATCAAGAACAACAAGGATTTGAAGCTGTAAATTTACGAACAATAATCAAAGAAGAGCATAAATTATTATCTTACCTTAATAAGAAAAAATATGTCGAAAAAAATGATATTAAAATGCTAGAGAACATTAAAAATAAATAAAATTAACTACTTACTCCAACAAAATGCCACGCTGTCCAAACTGCTCATACAAACTTGTATTGCTTTCTTCTAGACCTAAATACAAATGTGCCTTATGCTCAAAACTTTATCCTAAAAAAGAAATAGAAGTTAAAGAATTTCAGGAATTTAATAAAATGAGAAGAATTGAGGATGCTGAAAGATTTGAAAAGGAGCATAAAGAGCATTTAGCAAGAATTAGGGATATAAAAAAGAGTTTAAGGCTTTTATTTAATGGATTTTCAAAGACTCCTAAAGAATACAGAAAAGGGTATTATGAAAAAAATAAAGAGAAAATAAAGCAATTAAACAAAGAATGGAGATTAAGAAATAGAGAGTATGATTTAAACAGAAAACAAGATTATAGAAAGAAAAATAGATAACTTCTCAATGCAAAAGCTAAGTTAAAAAGAAAGGCTAATCCAGAACCAGAAAGGCAAAGAAAGAAGCTGTGGAGGGATGATAATCAGAACATGATGAGAGCTTATGGGATGATTCAACATTACAGGAGAAAACAGAAGACTCTTGCACTACAATACCTTGAAAATGAGGACTTTAAGCCGTCTAACGAGGAGATTTTTCATTCAGTTCCCACTTTTGCACTTTCCTATCTACTGGAAAATGCAAAATGTTTAAAAGTCAATATGTCTAATTTAAAAAGATGCCGAGGTCGCATAACCTGGTATTGCGCAGCACTGCTAATGCTGTGTCCTTTGGACATGTGGGTTCAAATCCCATCCTCGGCGCTTTCACTATAAAACATTAATTAACTTAACAGAACCGAAAATGAAAAAATTTAAATAGTATTACTATAGCAATACTTTTATAATTAAAATGAAAACTGTATCTGCAAAATTAACAGATAGATTAGTACTAGAAGCTGAAGAATTAATACAAGAAGGATGGTATGCAAATAAATCAGAGCTTATAAGAGATGTGGTTAGAGATTTAATTAATAAATTAAAAATACAAAAACTAGAGAAAGCAATAAAGGAGGATATTGAATGGGGTCTACATGGAAAATGAAAATAAGGCTTGTTCATATACAGGACTAGTACTTCATTTAAATGAAATAAATAAAATTAACCTATTAAAAATATTTTCTAAAATTATAATCTCTTTTTATGTTAAAGAAGAATTATCAAATTACAAAATTGATTTCCTGCCGAAAAATTTTGAAATAGATAATGTTAATAAAGACCAAGTTTTGTTAATTGCAGAAAGATATAGCCTGAACATAGGAGAATCTTTAGTTATTTGGTTAAATAAAAATTTAAAGATTCCTATTTTATTAACAGACGATCTTGATGCAAGAGAAGTGGCTATCAGTCTTGATATTAAAGTTGTTGGCACAATAGGAGTAATAATAAGATCTTTCAGAGAGGATATTATTGATGAAAACAGTGCAATCCAAATTTTAAAAGATATGTATGAAAAATCATCATTATTCGTGACAAGGGAATTAATTATGCTATAAATAAAATTAGGAAATTTAAGAAATAACAAAGAAGATGGATTTAAGGAAATTAAGGGAAATAAACATAAGGGAAACAAAGCAGAAAGTAAAAGATTCTGTTACTGATGACTTAATTTTAATACAGGGAGTGCATGCTTATAATGAGCTAATAAGAGTTGAATCAAGATTATTAAATGTTTTAAAAGAATGGTACGGATATTATTTCCCGGAATTAACTGAAAAGGATAACTTTCCTGAACTTATCCCTGAAAGTAAGAATGTTCTTATGAAAAAGTTTGGAATTAAGGAAACAATGGGGTCTGACTTAAGTGATAATGACGTAAAAACAATAAAAGACTTCTCAAAACAAATTTCTGAATTAAAAAAATCAAGAATTAGTATAGAAGATTATATAAGTATAAAAATGAAAAAAATAGCCCCTGAACTTTACAAAACAGCTACTTCGATAGTAGGTGCAAGATTAATAGAGAGAGCAGGGTCTTTAAAGCATTTGGCAGAGCTTCCGAGCAGTACGATACAGATTTTAGGGGCTGAGAAATCTTTATTCAGGCATTTAAGGCAGAAAACAAAACCTCCAAAATATGGTGTTATATTCTTCCATCCAGATCTGGTGAAGGCAAAACAGGATGAAAAAGGAAAAGCAGCAAGAAAATTAGCTGCAAGAATATCAATAGCTGTGAAGCAGGATTATTTTAGAAATGAAAGACATTGAAAAATATATAAAGATATGCCCTAAATGCAGAAGCCTTAACATTAAGGTGGAGAACGCTTTAACAACAGGTTTTTTACCGAATAGTTATATATGCATAAATTGTAAATACAAAGGAATGATATTTCCCGAGATAGAAATTAGCAGATTAGAAAAAGGTAAAGATGAAGATAGAAAACAGTAATCATAATAATATTTATTTTTTATGGAGCGGAAAAAGGAAACTAATATTGACTAAAAATTTAACTCCTGGAAGAAAATTTTTTAATGAAGATTTAATCAATGAAGAAAACACAGAATACAGGGTTTTTGATCCTACAAGAAGCAAATATGCAGCTGCCATAATGCAGAAAATATCAAAGCTGCCTGTAAAAGAAGATGATATCATCCTGTATTTAGGTGCTTCTCATGGATATACATGCAGTTATTTAAGTGATATTATTGGTATTAATGGCTTTATCTTTGCCCTGGATATTGCTCCTCGTGTTGTCAGAGATTTGGTTAAAGTATGTGAGATAAGAAATAATATCTGCCCTTTATTGTATGATGCCAACAAGCCAGAGCTCTATAAAGATAAAATAGCAAAAGCTGATGTTGTATACCAGGATATAGCGCAAAGAAATCAGGTTGAAATATTCTTAAAGAACATAGATCTTTTCTTAAGAAACAATGGTTATTGTCTGCTTGCAGTAAAATCAAGAAGTATAGATGTTACAAAAGATCCAAAACAAATTTATGATATTGTAAAAAACAAATTAATCTCTAAATTGAAAATAATTGATTACAAAGTTCTAGATCCATTCCAGAGAGACCATTGTTTATTTGTTTGCCAGAAAAGATAACTAACGTGAAGAGCTCTTGTAAGGATCTTCTTTATTACTTGTTAATTTAATAACATCTGTATCTGTACTTTCAATAATTATAGAATCTAAAAATTTTATTTTAATATGATTTTCTAACCTTGAATAAATCTCTCTAAGCAAATAATCTCTTGATTGATTTTTGAATTCTGAATTTATTAAATTAGGTGGACTTCCATAATTTCCAGTTAACACTTTAATCCCATCATTTAAAGCAACAGATAAATGCTTTTTTAACATGTTTCTGCCATACAATAACAAACTATCACCCATCCTATGAACAACTCTACCCAGACATATTCCTGTGAATTCAGCAACTGTAAATGCATCTTTTTCTATCCTGCTTTCTAATCCTTGTGATTTTAGATATCCAACAATATTATTAAATTCCTCTGGAAAAGTGTTTTTTAAAAATATCTCTCTATCATGTAAATCATGACAATAATCTTCTGGAAAAGTCAGATTTAGATATGGAGCTATGTTTTTTGCTACATAAACACAATTAAACACAGTCTTAATCATTTTTATTATATATTTTTAACTTATGAGTAATTAACTATAGAAAAACTTATAAATGTAACTTTAATATTATACCTATTACTGATAATAATAATCTGGAGGTTATAATAAAAATGGCACAACAAGTACAGCCTATATTCATATTACCTGAGAACTACCAAAGAACAGTTGGCAAAGACGCGCAAAGGAACAATATTATGGCAGCTAAGGCAGTTGCTGAAACTGTTAGAACTACTTTAGGACCTAAAGGTATGGATAAAATGCTGGTTGATTCTCTCGGAGATGTTGTTGTTACAAATGACGGTGTTACTATACTTAATGAAATGCAGATTGAGCATCCTGCAGCCAAAATGATTGTTGAGGTTGCTAAAACTCAGGAAAATGAAGTCGGTGACGGAACAACTACAGCTGTTGTTATTGCTGGCGAATTGCTCAAGAACGCTGAAAAATTGCTTGAAGATAATGTACATCCAACAATTATTGCCAAGGGATATAAGCTGGCTGCTGACAAATCACAGGAAATCTTGAATAGGATAGCTGAAACTGTCTCTAAAGATGATAAAGATATCCTGAAGAAAATTGCAATAACAGCGATGACTGGAAAAGGTGCTGATTCAGCAAAAGACAAACTGGCTGAACTTGTTGTCAGAGCTGTGAATCAGGTTATAGAAAATAACAATATTGACATTGAGGACATAAAAATCGAGAAAAAAGTAGGTGGAGGTATAGAGGATTCTGAATTAATACAAGGCATTGTTATTGACAAGGAAAAGACACATAGTGCAATGCCGAAAAAAGTCAGAGATGCAAAGATAGCACTATTAGATGCTGCAATTGAGATAAAGAATCCAGAGACTGACACCAAGATACAGATATCTGATCCAACACAATTACAAGGTTTTATCGACCAAGAAGCTAGAATATTAAGAAACATGACTGACAAGATAATAAAGAGCAAAGCAAATGTGGTCATATGCCAGAAAGGAATAGATGATATTGCCCAGCATTATCTGGCTAAGGCAGGTATATACGCTGTCAGGAGAGTTAAAAAAAGTGATATGGATAAGTTAGCAAGGGCAACTAATGGGAAATTGGTCAGCAATTTAGATGATCTAAGTGAATCAGATTTGGGATATGCAGGAAATGTAGAGGAAATTAAAGTTGGAGATGAATACTTTACATATGTTAAAGACTGTAGGAATGCAAAGGCAGTTACATTGCTTATAAGAGGTGGAACAGAGCATGTGGTTGCTGAAATTGAGAGAGCTGTAAAAGATGCTATAGGAGATGTAACATCTGCTTTGAAAATAGGAAAGGTTGTTGCAGGAGCAGGCTCTGTCGAGATAGAAGTTGCCAAAGGATTAAGGGAATATGCCACAAAGCTTAGTGGAAAAGAACAACTGGCTGTTCTGGCTTTTGCTGAGTCTTTAGAGATTATACCAAGGACATTGGCAGAGAATTCAGGGATTGATCCTATTGATATGTTAACTGATTTAAAGGCAAGTCATGGCAGTGACAAGGAAAAGTGGATGGGAATTGATGTCTTCAAAGGAAAGGTAGTAAATGCATGGGACAATGGTGTTATCGAGCCTTTAAAAATTAAAACACAGGCTATAAAATCAGCATCTGAAGTTGCAGAACTGATATTAAGGATAGATGATGTAATAGCAAGCACTGGAAATGGTAAAGGATCTGGAATGCCTGGAAAAATGCCTGGTGGAATGCCTGATATGGGTGATTACTAATTTGAGAAGTTAAAACAAATGAAGACATTAAGATTAATGTTGAATAATCTAGCGGTTTTATCTGTACCGGTTATAGGTTTTTTAGGTTTAAATTATGCTATGATTAATGATAAAAGGCCTACTGTAGAAGAAAGGTTTAGATACGTTAGATGTTATGTTGAATCTGAGCTAAATGTTGTATCCAATTATGAAGAACCTGCAAAGACAGATCGCACAGAGAGATTACAAGAAGAAAAAAGAGAATTAGATAATATGTATATACCAAAATCCAATTTTCTTGTTTTTAATGAACTTTTGCATATTGATTAAAGAATTAGTGCTGTTTATGCCCATATAGAATCTATGAACCGATGGAACCATAGAAAACTTAATGAATATCTGGACCAAAAATTACGTGAAGATATATATCATGAAAGATTATGTAAAAATTTTGATTATTAAGTTTAAGATTGTAATAAAAAAATAATTCATTATCTACGAGGTTTTTTGTCTTTTCGTGACTTTCTTCGAACTTTTCAGGAAAGATAATGTAGATTAAAGGTATACAATAATTGTGAAGTGTAACATATAGTTTAAACATAGTATGGTAGTCAAAACTATTACAATAATGGATATACGCATATTGATGGACTTAAAGTACTTAAATATTAAATTAATTGATAAAAACTATTAAATATTATTAAATTAATGTGAAAATATGCTACAGAATATTAAATGGTTCGGACATGATTCTTTTCTGATAAAAAAAGGAAAAATCATTTGTATAGATCCTTATAAATTAAGGGAAACAAAAGACAAAGCTGATATAATCCTAATAACACATGACCATTTTGACCATTTTTCCCTGGAAGATATTGAAAAAATTAAAAAAGATTCTACAATCTTAATAGGACCTAAGGAACTGATAGGAAAGTATGATGGAGAACTAAAAACCTTAAAACCTTTTGAGTCTATAGATGTAGATGGAATAAAAATAAATACAATTCCAGCATATAATGTAAATAAATTCAGAGCTCCTGGAAAGGTTTTTCATCCTAAGAAAGATAATAAGTTAGGTTTTGTAATTACAATAGACAATAAGAAGATATACCATGCTGGTGATACAGACCTAATTCAGGAAATGGCTCAATTGAGAAATATCGAAATTGCTTTATTACCTGTTTCTGGAACTTATGTAATGACTGCTGAAGAAGCTAGTCAAGCTGTTGATATTATCCAGCCAAAAATTGCTATACCAATGCACTTTAACAGCGTTGTTGGAAACGAGAAAGATGCCCTTAAATTCAAGAGATTAGTTGGTGATAAATGCCTTGTTGAGATTTTAAAAGAAGAATAAAATAATCCTTCTATCAATTTTATATAAGCTTTGGGCATTGCGTGAAGAGAGAAAGGTTTATATATAAGTATTCATAATTATATATAAGTGAAAAATAATGAGGCTAAAGATAGGGAAACATGCCAAAGAGAGAATGATCTTAAGAGGTGTAACAAAAGAACAAATTAAGATATGTATTCAAAGAGGTGCCACGGTAAGGCAGACAGATGGCATGTTAAGTTCGTATACGTATCTTGAAGTTGCATGGAAGAAATTAGAAGAAGATTATTATTTTATAAAAACAGTCAAAATAAAAGGTTAAAATGAAATGTGCAAATTGCAACAGCAAAAATGTAGAAATAAAAAAAGTAGACTTTAAAATATACGGAATTAGCTTGGGAAAGTTTGAAGCAGAGGTATGTAATAGATGCAGGAAAGAAGTATTCAGCGAAGAAGTTAGTGGTGAAATTGATAAAATAGCCAAAGAAAAAGGCTTATGGGCTTTGGAAACACATACTAAAATAGGCAGAAGCGGCGATGGTTTAGTGATAAGAGTAAATAAAAAGCTTGCAGAGTTTATGGGGTTAAAAGAGGGTGAGGAAATAACGCTTATTCCCGAGAGCAAGGAAAAGCTTATTGTTCAGATTTGATTATCTTGTAATACTATCTGTTACGTTAACTTTTCAACAAATGCCTCCTGGAAGAAAGGTGGCATCATAAGAGCTGTGATAGATAAAGAAGGTAATATTGTCTTGAAGAAATGAAATGACATATCGGGAAAAAAAGGATTTAATAAATGTATTAAGCGCTACAAGATATTTTATATCAAATCAGGAAGAGATTCAAAAAAGACGGCTTATAAGACTACAAGAAGAGACTAAAAGGAAAAAAGAAAATCTATTATGTGGTATTGCTTTTAATTATCATGATTCATCAGTTTCATTTGCATTAAATAATAAAATCTTACTCGTTCTTGAGGCCGAAAGAATGTTTAGAAAGAAGAAAAAAAGATGTGATTCAGAAGAAATGGAAGAACTAATTTTATATGGTTTAAACTTACTTGATAAAGATGTTGATGATATTTCATATTGGGCATTAGAAACTTTAAGAAACCCATGGCTTGAGGAGAAAGATACCTATCCAAACCCACCAGTATGGAGAGATATAAATATTTTTGGCAGTCATAGAAAATCCCTTATTGTAAATCACCATTTTTCACACGCATGTGTGTATTTATTTTCTTCTTTTGATAAAGCTACTATATTTACCTGTGATGGTGGTGGTGATAAGGGAGAAAGAATTACTATATATGAAGGTGACGGTTTAAATTTGATAAAACAAGGAATAGATGTAGACGGTTTTATAACTGCAAAACCTTATGATTTATGTGCAACATATCTCTATAATAGTCCAATGTGTGAAGGTAAGTTAATGGCACTAGCTGCATATGGAACACCTCAAAAAAAATATGTAGAAAAACTAGAAGAGTTATTACCAATACTTTGTACAACAAATTATGAAAACGGAGATATTGTATTAAGCAAATCATTTCCGGGATTAAAAGGTAAGGCTTCCTTATTAAATACTGAAACTTGCGATTTTAGTGCTTCTCTACAGGATGTCTTTGTTCGACATAGAGTTGAAGATACAAAAAAAATAGCTGAAACCTTCAAAAATAAAAATTTAGTATTGGCTGGTGGTGGTTGTTTAAACATTGAGGCAAACACTGAAATATGGAATACACATAATTATGACGAAATATATATTCCGCCTTGTTGTGATGATACCGGACAATCATTGGGTGCAATTTCACATTTAATTTTAGAATTATTTGGCACACGACCATTTTTGGAATTACCATATGTCGGCATTGGATCATCTTTTACATATTCTGAGGAAATCTTAAACGAGTTAGTTGAATACTTACTTAGTGATGAAATAATAATTTTACATAATGCAAAAGCTGAAATCGGACCAAGGGCATTAGGTAATAGGTCTTTTATAGCTAGACCAGATAGCATTAAAGTTAAAAAAATATTAAGCCAACAGATTAAATGTAGAGAAGATTATAGACCATTAGCACCAGTAGTACTTAAAGAGATGATACAAGAGTATTTTATTGAATCTAAAGAATCTCCGTTTATGCTCTATCAATATAGAATAAAACCAGATGTGAAAAATCTTTTAAGAGGAGCGATTCATCATGATAATACTGCAAGAGTTCAAACTTTAGATAAAAATAAAAACAAATTTTTATATGATTTAATTAAAAGATTTGGAGAAAGAACAGGAGCATATGCATTAATTAACACATCTTTAAATTTAAAAGGTGAATCTATATCAAATACGTTAGAAGATACATTAAATATATCAGACAGAATAACATATTCTCATAGAATAGTCTATAACGGGAGCATTATAGAATGAAAAAGATAGCTACTATTATAGCAGCACATGATGGACTTGTGTCTTTGGTTACCGGTGTGGGAGTAGTGGTTAATTCATTTGTTGAAGCATTTCAAGAGATTAAACTTAAGGTTAACAAATTTAAAGAGCATGAAATTAAATTACTATGTCTTGCACCTTATTTAGATAGAAAATCAATAGATTATAATAAAGAAATAGAACAAATAACAAAAAACTCTTGCAGAATAAACAATGGAATATTAATAGATATTCCGACATTCTCTGATGGTAGCAGTCAAAGTTCAATATGGGGAGGAACATCAGAACAATGGAATAGCGCATCACTTAGTGCGGCATCTTATATTTTGGGTACAAGCAAAGATTATGATTTAATTCTATTATTCGCAAATGACACCATATTTTCTAGTATTAGAAGATATATCCCTAATCTAAAAAATTTAAGAGTTATATGGGTACCACATAGTTTAGGAAAGGTATTCAAAGATGAATTCAGCAATGAAACTAGATTAGACATAGAGAATAAATCAATTGAAGCTTTATTAATATCAGAATGTGATTATATCGGTTATATTAGCAATTCCTTTAAAGAAACGCTTAGAAAAGATTATGGTGTGGATAATGCAAGACTACTTCCATTAATTAATGGGTTATATTTTAATTCATTTAGGTATACTATTTCTAATGCTATCGTAAATGAAAATTTTATAAAGTATAGAATACCTAATGATAAGAAACTCATATTTGCTTGGGGTAGATGTGTATATCAAAAAGGGTATGATATTTTAATACCAACATATAAAAAATTCTTAAATGAAAATCCAGATTATAATTTAGTATTATTAATGCCGATAGAAACATCTATTGGGGATTATGTAAACAATATAAAAAAAGAAATCTCAAAAATACCTGAAGATTCAATAACTGCAATATATGAATTTAGCGATACTCTCCCTTATAGTATTTTACATCATAAAAATCTACAATTTGTTATTTTTCCTTCAAGGTTTGAAGGCGCTCCAATAACGGCATTGGAAGCGCTAGCATTTTCAGGAGATAATGTAAGATTTGTATATTCTTTAATACCCCCTCTTCTTGAATTATTTAAAGATAATAAAAGAGCAATACCTATACATAATCTAACTATAGATTCACTCTATGAAAGCATGTTGTCTGTAACTAAAAGTAACTTAACAGAAATCATCACAAAAAGCAATATGCCAAATAATATAATAGATAATTATGCTGCAAGTATAAATACTATAATGGAAAATGAAAGAATATAAAAAAGTAACAATTATTGGAGATACCTCAAATTTTCATTTAGGATCAAAATTGAATTATACAGAGTTTCGCAAACTTATTACAGTTAAACATAATATATTACAAGAGATTCCTTACGATACTTTTGGGGTAGAGTTTATTCCTTTTTCAAAATTTTTTTATGATATTAAAAAATCAAAATGGTGGAAAGGTTTAGAAAATTCTGATATTTTAATCGTACATGGAGAAGGTTTAACTGAAAAACGGGATAATTATGTTTATCCATATCTATATTTTTCTCAAATAGCGGGTGAATTAGGGATTGATAGTTGGTTAGTTAATTTTTCTATGTATGAAATTGAACCGTTTTTGGATTTTGTTAAACAATTTTCTTATATTGCCTGCAGAGATATTTTAACTCATAAACATTTATCAGATTACGATATTGATGCCATTTTATCATTTGACTGTTGTGTGTTGGATGTAAAAAAACAAGAGTATGAAGAAGGTGATGGAACGATAATTGCAATCAGAGGAAGAAAAAGTATAGATCAACTAATAATAGATAAATTTGAAAAATGTGTTAAACTTAATTGTTGTTGGCAATGGGATAAAGATGCCCTATCTTTGCCTTCAGTATATAGCTATATAGAAAGAATTAGAAAATCAGATTTTGTATTATCAACATCATTTCACGGTAATATATTCTCATATCTAGCTGGCGTACCATTCATATCACTTGATTACAGCAACAAAAAATATTTAGCTTTAAAGCTAGAATTACTACCTGATAAAGGAAATTTTATTACTTTAGAAAATAACAAGATATTTGATAATGCATTTAGGAAAGAGATCTATGATTATTATCAAAATTTAAGAGGCAAGCTCATAAAAAGGGCCCGTTTAAATTGTAGATAATCAAAAATATGAGAATAAATGAATTCAGAGAAAGATGTATTTCATGGGAACATCCATATTGGAAAAACACAGATCTTATAACTTACTGGAACAAAGGGGGGTTATCATTAGAAGAAATATATGAAAATAAAGAACTTCTGTTTGTAAAATCTTATCCAATAGCAATATTAGGAAGTGTAGGAAAAACAACTCTATCACGGATGTTATTTATTTTACTCCAACAACATGGAATTCTACCATATCTAACAAAAATTAATGATAATTGGTTACCACAGTTACCATTTGCTGTTAAATTAGCACTAAATGACATAAAAGATATATCAATTTTCGAGTGTGGTGTTGCATGTAGAGGAGATACATCTTTAATGGCGTCTGTTGTTCCAGCAAAAACAATTTTATATACAGAGTTTGCAGAAGTGCATCTTTCGGAATTAAAATCTTTTTATGGGGTGGCTAATGAAAAATTAGATTTTGCATTATACTACCCAAAAGCCAGAATAATCTCACATATTAAAAATAAAGAATATATCGAAAAGTTAAATTTAGAAGATATAGTATATTATGGAGAATATGAAAGTGAAGCCCACTATCGTTATAACATTAAAGATATGTCATTTAATGATATGACAATAAATATATACGATCGAGATAATACCACAGAATTTAAAATAAAGGGTATCGGATTTCATCTAGGTCTAGCATGTTGTGGTGCGATAGCAGTATACCAAGAAGTCTTTAACAGAAAGTTTGATGTATCTTATATAAACATAAAAGAATTTGTAAATCCAAAACAACGAATGGAAGTATTAGAATATAAAGGGGTTAAGATAGTAATTGATACCGTTAATTCAAATGAATTATCAATATTAAATTCGTTAGAAACCATAATTAACCTAAATTTAGATATCGCCAAAAATGCTGTTATAGGAGAGATTTACGGTTTAGGTAATGAAACAGAAAGAGTAATGAACAATCTTGTTGATAAAATATGTAATTTAAAGATGGATAGATTTATTTCTATTATCTTTATTGGGAAATATTTCTCTCTTCATCAGGATAAATTAAGGAAAAGAATAAAAAGTAAATTATCTTTTTATAATGATCAAGATGAATTTAAAAGAGAATTTGATATTACAAAATATTATGGACAATTGATACTATTAAGAAGTCCAACTAAAAGAGGAGGGGATTTTTCAAATCTTATAGAAGGTTATAATGGGGGAAGCGAAGAAACTAGACCAGAAGAATTAATCTGTTTATAAAGAAAATGGAATTGTATGTTAAATAAATCTAAATCTTGTAAGAATATAGGAATAGATAGTAAGTTTCTAATAAAAGGTAATATAAGAGGAGAATTATATTTAAAGCATAATGATTTTTTTGTTGAAGAGATACACTATGCTAAAAACATCAAGAATATTAATGACATAAAATCTAATCCATATATAATATTAGAACTGACAAAGAAGGGAATAAGCACTTTTGAGGCTATAGATTTATTACTAAACAAATTAAAGATATTAAGAAATAAAATAAGTTATTGTGGATTAAAAGATACAAATGGGCTAACAAAGCAATGGATATCTATAGAAAACAATTCAAGAGTTCAACATTTAATAACCAATTTCAATGATAAAAAAAATCGTCATAAAGCTATTGGGCTATTCGAAAATTAATTTTATTGGAATGAAAAAACATAAAGGCAATAGGTTTGTGATTAAAGTTAGCAATATTCAAAAAAAAGATGCGAGAACCATGGAGCAAAGTCTAAGGAATATAAAAGAGAAAATGTTAAATGGTTTACCTAATTATTATGGCTTTCAAAGATTTGGTTTACAACAAAATAATCATATAATTGGCAGAGAAATAATAAAAGGTAACTATAACAATGCTATAAAATTGTTTTTGTATAATTCAAAATCACCAAAAAAGAATATCATAAATAATAAAGAAAACATAGCCTATAAGAGGAAAATATTAAAAATTTTAAATCAGAAGAATAGCAATATGGAAAATGCATTAAAGAGTCTACCGGTATTTAATTTCTTTCTCTCATCTTATCAAAGTTATTTGTTTAATAAAGCGATTACCCAATATTTCAAGGAATTCGGCTACAAGAACATTTCATTTCCCGTATTGGGGACAAAGAAAATAAAGGACAAGTTCATAATAAAAATTTACAGATCTTTATTAAGTAAAGATAAAATATCTTTAAATCAGTTTCAAAAAGGAAAAAGCTCTATTTATCTAAGAAATTATTCAAGAAGAACCATATATAAATCAAAAAATTTCTCTTATGAAATTAATAATAGAAATGAATTGTATTTAAAATTTGAATTAGGAATAGGACATTATGCAGGATTAATTTTGGATTTCATCTTTGATAATGAATATGTTAAATTAGATTAATATTATCTAACTTCTTTAATAAGCCTTAAATCATCTTTTCATAATTTTCCAAGTACAAAAGAAAGGCATATTGCTCCATAACTTATAATCTTTAGGAAATTTTTTTCTGGCAATATCTATAGGAAATGCATCTTCATAATCAATAATTTCAAAACCATTTCTTAATATTGTTTTTACTATTGTCCCATACGTTTTATGATAAAATCTTATTTTGATATATGCACCGTGTTCAGTAGTCCATTTTGTTTCTCTAAAACCCTCTTTAAAGTAGTCTTTAACAATTCTAAATTTTCTTCCCCTATATACAACTTTCTTAGCAACATCTATAACAGGATTAGAACCTGAAAAAACAAATAGTCCATTATCCTTCAAAACCCTTTTTACTTCTTTAAAAATTGGATCCCAGTCTTTAGAATATTCAAGGGATAAAGCAGCAAGAACAACATCAAATTCTTTATCTTTATAAGGTAAATTATCCATGTTTCCTATTTTAAATTCTATTTTTGGATTTCCTTTTTTTGCTATTTTTATCATCTCTTCTGAAATATCAATACATCTAATTATGGCCCCTTTATTTGTTAAAACTTTAGCATATATCCCTGTTCCACATCCGAGATCAAGAATTTTCTTATCTTTTACATTTCCTAGAAGTTTTAATGTCGTTGGCATTTCCAGCATTTCATTATAGAACCAACCACTATCCTTAGTTCTAAGATCATGATACCATTCTGCTATTTTATTATACAATCTTCTAGTATAATCATGAGTTTCTTTCATAACCTAATAACTATTTAATCGTTATTTAAATTTTTGGTTGTTGTAAAAAAGCCCAATATTTTTAAATATAAAAAAACATGTTATATTATGACCTCCTCTCACACCCTAAAGGATGGAGTTTCCAGTGAGGGTTAAGCCATGGTGCTTTTCCTGATTTTGAATATAGAAAGTTGTCTTCTCAATATCTGAGAAGCCAATGCTTGATGCAAACTTCCCTCTGCTCCAAAGATGTCCTTGTGGATATCTTAATCTTGCTTTAGGATGGTTCTTAAAGAAAAGATAAGCAGATCTTCCCTTAAGCAATTGCAAG
>DATDYQ010000025.1:0-5507 GCA_035288965.1 Candidatus Nanoarchaeia archaeon | reverse complement strand
AAAGCTTGAAAGGAAGAGAGGTTGATGATCATCTAGAGAAAGTCGAAGAATTTGAGAGAGTGTTAAGAATACTAGCTAGCAAATTAATTGCTGATCAGAAAATTATTCAAGTTAATGAGAAAAGGAGATAATTAGTTATTTATTCTATTTTAGGATAGTCATTCCAATATTTAATATGTCCTTGATATCCTTGTTGTCTTAATGTTTCTGATATTTGTTCTCTTTGTTCTTCTGGAATTATTTCATAAGTAATTTTTCTAGGCTTTATCTTTTCAGGAGATTCTTCGCGACAAAATCCTGGAACAACAGTATAAACTGCTGAGGTATTTGGAACATCTTTAATTCTTGTATGAACTTCAAATGCGACTATTCTTTCAAGTCCTATTTCTACTAGTCTAAAATTTTTTGTAGATTCTAATAATACAGATAATGGGTAAATTTGTGTTGAATCTGATTCTTTACCATTAATAAAATGTTCTGTGACAATGAATGGTTTTGTATTTGACATTTTATTTCTCCTTTTTATTAATGTTTCAATAATATTTGAGCATCTGCTTTAATTCTAGCAGCGGTTCTATACAAATGATTTCTTTCTAATCCGGTAATATCAAGACTAGTTGCTTCTTCTTCAACTTCTCTAGCCATTCCTAACAAATATTCTCCTTGACGAAACCTTTTTGGTTTGTGATATTGGTTTAATGATTCTCCATCCATTTTTTTTCTCCTTATTGTTGCCCGTTTGCTCCTTCTACTAAAACTGCCATTGCGGCGTAAGCATCAATATTGTTTCCAACATATTTAGCTAGTTCTTCTTTGTTAATTTTGTAACCATTTTGTGTCTTTGTTAAAACTGCTTTTCCAATTCCAGCTTCGTATGCACTTTCATTACCCTCAGAAGCCCATTTCTTGGCTACCGGTAACATTCCATATGCTGGATGAAGCTTTCTTTGAGCTACTTCTTTTCTAGCTAATGCTTCAAGATTTCCTTGTCTTCTAAGTTTTTCTTTTTCTTCTATATCTTTAACATTTTTGTAAACTTCTGGATTATGTTCTTTGTATTCTTCACTTACTGGAATAGATCTCATTAATCTTCCAATTTCTTGATATAATTTTCTTTCTGTTAGTTGTTTTACAATTTCTTTTGCTTGTTTTACAACATTTGGATCATTACTTCCCAAAGCTTCACTTAACTGTTGTTCTGTTTCAGCTTTTTTAGCAGCGTATAATCTTGGTAGGGTTCTATCCATAGTTGTTATATAATCATCTAGAATATTAGGTTTGTATTGATTAAATCTATCTTCTAATCCTTGCTTTCTAGTTGCTAAATCATGTTCAACAGTCATCCTGATTCCATCTACTGTTGCATTATTAAAAGCTAATTGATCATCTGTTAAAGTTTGTCCTAAATTTGCAAGAATTTCTGCGGCTTGATCGCCATCTTTATCATTCTTCCAATTTTTGTAAAGTTTTGTTCCTTTACCTACTTTAGCTAGCTCTTCAAGAGTAGCTTGATATTCTTCTTGATTAAATGTTTGTGTTCTTGTCATGTTTTGTACCTTTTAGTTACTATTCTATAGTAATAACTACTATATAAACCTTTCTATACATCATATTTTATAGTTATAAGGCTTATAAAGGCAAAATAGACAGGATTAAGCTGTTTCAACTGGCTTTTCTAATATCTTTGAATGAATAACAAAAACTTTATATAGTAATTGCTATCATATACTATACGTGATTTATAATGAAAACCGAACAATTTAATATAAGAATGCCGAAGGATCTTGTACAAGACTTAGATATAATTTCAAAACTGCTTAAAGTAAACAAATCTGAATGGGTAAAAACAAAATTAGCTGAAGAGGTACATGAAGAAAAAAATAAGCTTTTGATGGAACTAAGCACATTATATGCAAATGGAATAATAAAAAAAGAAAAAATAGAAAGCCTAGTTGGAAAAGAAATTGCTGATGAAATGGAATCTGTTAAAGTAATTGCTCAAAGAAGTATTAAACGGGGCTTGGAATATGGAAAACTCAAAAAATTACATTCTTGATACATCATCTTTAATAAGCTTAGAAAGCATTAATATCTTAGATCAAATATTAAATTTATTTACAATTATAACAACAAACTCTGTAATAAAAGAACTAGAAAACTTTGCTAAGTATGATGGTAGATATGGCAGAATTGCAAAAAGCATTCTCAAATTTAAGAAAAGACTTAGAATAGAGACATGCGAAATAATAGAAACAATAAACTATATTGAGCAAACAGATAACGAGCTTTACAATTTGTCTCTAAAAATGAAGCTACCTTTAATTACAGATGAAACAAAATTTGTTCATCATGCTAGAGAAAAAATTGATATATATTTTACCCCTATATTCTTAGCCATTTTAATAGAATCTAAATATCTTACAAAAAATGATGCTTTGAATAAACTTGAAAGATTAAGGGATATTCGGAATTGGAGAAGCAATATTATTTATTTAACATCTAAAAAAGAGTTGGATAAATTATAATAATCTTGAGTGTATAACAAAAACCTTTCTTCCTTCCAAGGCAAATTCAAGTTCTATTGGTTTTTTAAAATAAGAATGTAAATCTTTAGCTAAATTTGCTATTTTTTTAATTTCGTCTTCTCTTAGTTTTTGCTCTTCTCCATTATGATGAAGATCTTTCTTTATTGTTTTACCTGTAAATTCATCTAGGTTTAATCTATATTCTTGTTTATTTACCTTAAATGATTTAAGTTGTAGAGTTGATTTATCTAAAATATAATTATCTGAGCTAACAGAGTTTGTAACAATGGCATCTCCCAAGCCAAAGCCGGCATTAATTATAATTTCATTATCATCTATTTTGATTAAGCCTGATTTATCTGGATTTATCATTTTTTGAACTATTAAAGAAGATTGAATATCAATATTATTTTTTATTTTAAATGCAATTGATTCAGGAGAAAATAAGGAAGTCCATGATTGAAGCGATGCCTGAACAATGTTATTTTTCCCTTTAACATTAATGAAAGTTGATGATGGGATATTAGAAGATGAACGAAGAGCAACAAATGAACTATCTCTACCACTTCTTATAAATTTTAATGTTTGAACATCTGTATTAAGCAAAATATCTGTATCTATTGAAATATTATTATAGGCTTCTATTATATCGCGAGAGATTGAATTTGGAACTTGTTGTTCTAGTATAAAGTCTTGAATAATGTTAGAAGCATGTTGTAATTGTTCTTTATCATCAATATTAATATCGATTAAAACATCATTTATTTTTCTTTGTAAAGGATTGATAAATTCATTAAATGCACTATTTGTTATTATAAAACCATAAGGAACAGGAAACTTTTCATTATACAATGTAGCTAGATTTAGAGCTTTAGTTCCTATAATTGATTTATGCTTCTTAATGTCGTTAAACCATACAATATTTGTCATTTTATGTTATTTTATTAAGATGTTTATATAGATTATGAATGCAGAAATAAATTTTATTAGTTACTACTTTTAAGAAACGATAGTTTTATAAATCTGTAATTTCGCATATTTTTGATTAAAATGGGAAGTCTAAGAAAATTATCTCATGAACAAGAAAGAGAAGTAGCTTTAGCTTATCTTTGTGGTGTAAAGACTGAAGATATTGGAGAACAATATTGTGTTTCTGGAGCAACAATTAATGCTAATATAATTAGAAAACGCTCTCATGAATGGAATGATCCACTTGTAGAGTTTTATAGATCATCACAAAATAGGGGAAGGAATTCTGCCCATATATTTCTCGCTTTTAGTGGAGAAAGTAATTTACCTAGTATAGGTTTAATTGATTTTGATAGGGAAAGATCTGTCTCTGATCTTGTGGATGATAAAGTTTATGTCCCACTCGTTGATGGGATTATTGAAAGAACTGCATTAAGAAGATATATAGCTAAAAAAACTCCTGATAAAACCCCCTACGATACTCTTATTAAAACTATTGTGGGAAAAAGTATATTTCCACCTGATCAGGCTAGTGGAATGATATGGCCTTTATTAATAAATATTCTAAAAGATGAATATCATAATCCTGAATTCTCTCTTGAAGATGTTTCTGATAGAGTTGAAGATGTTGTTGTTGAAAAAGTAAAAAATGGTGGAATTGTAATGACCCCTTATAAAAAAGAAATTATTCATAGAGTTTTAGGAACCTTAGTTGGTAGAGGTAAAAAAGTTATAGGAATGAGATATGGATTGGATGGTTATGATGGACCAAAAAGTTTAGAAGAAACTGGTAATCAATTTAATGTTACTAGAACAAGATTGAAACAGATTGAGGAAAAAGCATTAAGACAATTAAGGCATCCGATTAGATTAAGACAATTGAACTTTTTAGCTGGTTTAGCAACTGATGAAGATATAAAGACCTATTTAGAAAATGTGCATTATGAACAAGAACGTGAAAAATTAGAAAATGAATTAACAACACAGATTAGAGAGGAACTAGTTGGAAGAATGTTTTCAAATCCTCTTTTAAGATCAAGTGGATATAATGAAAATCAAGTAAGGCGTATTTTAAGTATGGATACTAATCCTAATAAAAGTTTAGAAGAATTAGAAGTTAGTGTAAGAACAGCAAATCTTTTTAAAAACATTGGAATAAAAACTATCGGAGAATTAATAGCGCTAACACCTAGACAAATAATTGGATATAGAAATAGTGGTCAAAAAACTCTTAGAGAAATTCAAGATGTTTTGGCAGATTTAGGTTTAAGCTTAGCACAATAAATTTATATTCATTATTAACTTTCTATTTCTATGCAAAAAAACTATTTAATAAGAAAATTTATGTTGGAAGGGATTAAAGAAGAAGTAATTGAAGCTTTTAAGAAAGTAAAAAGAGAAAATTTTGTGTTAAAAAAATACAAACAATATGCGTACGATGATGTTCCTTTGCCAATAGGACATGATCAGACAATAAGCCAACCTTCTACTGTTATTTTTATGACAAATGCATTAGACGTTAAGAAAACAGATAAAATATTAGAAATTGGAACTGGAAGTGGTTATCAAGCTGCTATTCTTTCAAAGTTAGCTAAACAAGTTTACACAACTGAAATAATAGATGAATTATACAAATATGCGAAAGAAAAGTTAAAGAATTTTAAAAATGTCAAAGTAATTAAGAAAGATGGAAGTGAAGGTTTAGAAGAATATAAATTTTATGATAAGATTATTTTAACAGCTGCTTCTAGAGAAGCTCCTAGACATTTATTAAAACAGTTAAAAGAAAATGGAATATTGTTAGCTCCTGTTGGAAATTTGTATATTCAAGATATGATTAAATTAACCAAAGATAAAACAGAAAGTTTAGGAAAATTTGTATTTGTTCCATTAAAAGGAAAATATGGATTCACTCAATAAGAATTGTATATGTGCCTGGTAATCTTGGAGTTGCTTTTTTTAAAGATGAACGAGCATGATCGATGTTTTCTTTGTTTACTTTTACCATAAAAA
>DATDYQ010000024.1:0-8518 GCA_035288965.1 Candidatus Nanoarchaeia archaeon | reverse complement strand
GAACTTACTATAGATGCTATTAATAATATCTTAATGCTTTCCTTTATTATTGTTTTAGGCACATTAGAATGTTTTCCATATTCTTTAATATAGAATAAAGTTTTCTTATGTAGTTTATGCTTTCTGTGTAATTTATGGATTAAATGATGATAACTTTCTCTTTTTATTTTTCTTAACTTTTCTAATGCTTTTCTTAAATGTTTCATACTATCACCATTGCAATTAATAATGCGATTATACTTGATATATCTCCAGTTGAAGTCAAAAATGGTCCCATTACATTATTTGGGTCATGTCCTTTTCTAAACAAATAAAATGTAACAACTAATGTTATTATTATTTCAATTATATTTGCAATTATTCCTGCAATTACGGCTATTAAAATAATTTTAGGGAAATAAATATTTAATAATATATAACCAAACAAGAAAGCAAACAGTCCCAAGCAAAAAGAAACAAATATTGCTAAAAGAAAAGATGCTATTACATTTCCATTAATTATCTTCTTATCTGGATTTCTAGCTTTTATTATTCCTAGAAATAATCCTGAACTTATTCTTGAAGCTAAACTTCCGCTAATATTCCCCCTCATCTCTAAAAACCCTGGAATTAATATCAATATTCCTGGAATTAAAATTAATTTATTTTGAAAAGAAGCTAAAAATATACCTGCAATAATCCCTCCAATAATAGAAACTACCTGGCTTCCTAATATTTCCTTAAAATCTTTATCAAATATATTCATTAATAATTCTTTATTTAAGCCTTATAAAAAGTTTTGTTATCATTGCATACTCAAAGAAGCTTTATATAATTTTCTCACCATTCAATTTCATGGAAAAAATAGGCATTATTGGTGGTACGGGAGTTAAGATAGATATTTTAGATAATGTAAGGCAAATAAAGCTTAACACTCCTTATGGAAATACATCTGATTTAATCACTCTTGGAACTTTAGAAGACAAAGAAATTGTTTTCATTCCTCGACATGGCTACAATCATTCTATTAACCCAAGCAATGTTCCATATAAAGCAAATATCTACGCAATGAAGGAACTTAATGTTACTAGAATTCTAGCTCCCTGTGCAGTTGGTTCATTGAAAGAAGAAATTATCCCAGGAAGTTTTGTTTTCATTGATCAATTTATAGATAGAACAACTAAGCGTGATCAAACATTCTATAATGGAAACCAAGTTGCTCATATTCCGATGGGAAATCCTTTCTGTTCTGAACTAAGAAATTTTCTAGCAAAATCCGCTTCTTCCTTAAAATTAAATTTTAGAAAATCAGGAACTAATTTAGTTATTGAAGGTCCAAGATTTTCTACAATAGCAGAATCTAATCTGTTCCGTTCCTGGAATATTGACACAATAAACATGACAATGGTTCCAGAAGTTGTTTTAGCAAGAGAAATGCAAATTTGTTATTCCTCTATTGCAATGGTTACTGATTATGATAGCTGGAAAGACAAAATAGTTGATGTTCCTGAAATTTTATCTGTAATGAAAGCAAATTCATATAATGTTCAAGAGTTAATAAAAGATGTAATTAAAAAGTTGCCTGAATACAAAGAATGTAATTGTTCAAATGCTTTAGAAGGTGCTTTATTATAGGAATAATTAATTACTTATATAAAGTAAACCGTTTATTCTAGTAGTATCAAACAATTTAAATAGTTTCTTTATTTTAAAAGAGTTTAAGAGGTGATTAAATGAAGTTATTTATAATAAGTTTATTAATTCTATCAATATTTAGTTTTTCAGTTTTTGCTGCCATTCCAACATTAACTGTTTCTGCTCCGGAAAACAATAAGGTATATACATCAAAAACAATTCCTATCAATATTTCATCTGATCAATTTTCTTTACTAGAATATTCTATTGATTACAAATTCTTTACAAGATTATGTATAAATTGCAATCATTTCGATAAATCAAGAATCTTCCAAGATGGTATTCATTCAATAAAGTTTAGATCAGTAAATGAATTTAACGAAACTTCTAATATTCCAGAAATAAATTTTACTATAGACACTCAAAAACCGAGAGTATTTTCAATTGACCCTAGATCAGGAAAATTCACTAATGGTATGTTTACAGTAAAATATATAGAAGAAAAATTAAAAGAAATAAATCTCCTTTACAGAATTATTCCTGGGACTGTCTGGATAAGTGTTCCAGTTAATCTATCTCAATGTCCTCCCCTTAGTAAAAACTTAGTAACATGTAATTTCAAGGTTAATCTAACATCATCTGACAATCAATTTATAGAATATTATGCTAATATAAAAAACACAAACAATGAAGCAAATTCATCAAAGAATTTTGTAAAGGTAGACATAACAAAACCAAATATAACAATATATTCTCCAGTAACAGCTCCGCCATATGCCATAAAAAACATCTTAGTTAACATAACTTCAAATGAAGATGTAAGATTAACATTTTCCTTAGATTCAACTCCAGAAAGATTGTTATGCACTAAATGTAAAAGCTTTATTCAAAAGATGAAATTCAACTCAGGAATACATTTACTTCATATAAAAGGTATTGACTTGGCTGGAAATATAGATGAAAAAGAAGTTGCATTTATAGTATTATAATTATATAAAAGCAGATTCACCTTTTTTTAATGATATATCTTTTTCTTTGATCTAAATCCATGTTAGCTTCTTTATACATCTGACGAATAAACTCTGTTCCGCTCATTTTTTTCCCTTTTACCTTCAAAGCTCCAGTAAAACCTTTAAAATATTCTCTAACTTCCTTTTTCATAGATTTCGGAGTATAAACATACAATTTATCTCCTTTCTCAATAAGTTTTATTCTAGCTTTCATTTTATTTTTTTATATGTTTTACTTGTATATAAATTTTTGGATTAATTCTCTTTACGTTTTAATGTTATTATCTTTAAACCGTTCTTATTTATATAATCTCTAAGATATTGATTAAATTTTTTATCCTCCATTGTTATAAATCTATTCATTACTTTATTTATTGCAATAGCTAAATGAAATGAGTCTGCAGGTTCATCTTTTAATCTATAATCCATATTAATCAGTTCTAAAGCAATATTAAATGTATTTTCATCAAATCCAGTAAATTCTGTTGTTAATAATATATTAGATAGTTTATCAAAGGCTAAATTTCTTTTATATAAATCTTTTATTTTTAGTAAAGCATTTGTGATTTCTCCTAAGGCTAAAAAGGATATTAATCCTTTAATATCTTTATATCTCACCAAAGAGTATAAGTATTCGCTACAAATATCTTTATTTCTTCCTTCAAGCAATACTTCTACTATAACATTTGCATCTATGTAATCCCTTGTCTCCATTTAAATCACTTTACAGAGAGTCAAATATAATGCTGCTTTATAAACCTCACGCGCATGCATGAAATATGTGAGATGTGATAAGTGATAGCAAAATATATTTTATAATATATAAAATAAAAAAAGAGCTTTAATTTATTATAAAAGGTGGACAACTTTCCAAGCTTCCCGATTAAACTCAGTACAACTTGGAACGGAGGCTTGCTTGACTTCCGAGATCGAAACGAGATCGGGTATTTCCAAGCCCCTATGATCGTCCAAAATTATAGAAAATTATCTATTTATAAAGGTTACTAATCTACTCTTCTTCCTTGTCCTGCTAATATTCTTTCTATAGTAAGCCCATCTAATCTATGTTCTTCCATCAATCTATTAAGCATTCCTATACATTCTACTGCAGGTAGATTATGAAATCCCTTAGGTAATGGACATTCATTATCTGTATATAAATCCCTAAGATATTCTCTAGCTTGTCCTCCAGTATTACGTGGGTCATCAGTACGGCCAGGAATGTTTGTTATTACAAGTTTAGTTTTTCTAGATTTTTCTAAAGGCAACATTGGTTTTTCATTTGGCTTACTTAATGGAAAGCAACAAACATCTTCTAAAGAACTTCCACCAATACCCCATGCACTATCTGAATCATGTTTTTCTCTGTCTCCATATAAATTTTCATATAACATATTAAGTCAAAAACATTCTTAATTTATAAATCTTTCTATATGTTGCTTTTTATTAGTGATAAAATAACCAAAACCTTTAAATATATCTTAATCTCTCTAATCCTTATGAAAAGTTTAACGACATTATTGCTTGGAATACCCTTAGCATTAAATTTAAGTTGTGGAAAACCATCTGAAATTAATTTAAGATTAAATAAACATAGAACTGTTGAAAATATTGAATA
Organism: Candidatus Nanoarchaeia archaeon; assembly: GCA_035288965.1. Lineage (GTDB taxonomy): Archaea > Nanobdellota > Nanobdellia > SCGC-AAA011-G17 > JAGVZF01 > DATDYQ01. Next base: position 4,276 of record DATDYQ010000024.1, on the reverse strand, counting down.
CGTGCAAGATTTATATTTTACAGGTAATACAAAATTATACGGTAATCTTTATGTTTCGTCTACTCCATATGTTGATGGAGAAGCTAGAAAAGATCTAGGTAGTGGTGGACCAGTATGGATGGGGCGTGAAAAAATGTCAGATCAATCATTTGGTAGTTTACGTGGATATGATTTATTGCCTTCAGACATTAAATTTGGTCATAAAGTTCCCTATTCAATTGATTCTGTTAGAGTTGAATTTAGATATGAAAATCCTAATGTTAAAGTTCCTTCACCAATAACAATTCATATATCTCCAAAAATTACAGAAACCTACCATTTCGATTGGCAGGGTGATGATATATCCAGAAAAGATATATTAGAAAGGTTATCAAAAGAAAATGGTGTTTCTAGTGGTAAATATTAACATAATTCCTAAACCATCTTTAACTTTCCGCTTACTCTATCAATCTTCTCATCATCATCCGGCCCAATTCCTAAACAGGTTATAGTAGCTTCCTTAAAAAATGTTTTTCCTGCATCTTTAATCAAAGAATTTTTTAATCTTAAACTATCTGCTATTTTCTTGTATTTCATTAACTCTTTTTCATTTTCCACTTTAACAACAACTTTCTTCATTCCTTCTTTTTTCCATTCATCAATAATTCTTCTATCTGTTTTTAATACACAATCAACAGAAGCATGGCTGCATTGCACAGCTAATTTTCCTTTGTCCATCTTCAAATCTTGTCTAACAATAATTACTTGTTTCATAAAACTAGATTATTATTCTTGTTTATAAAGTTTTATATATATCTTATTAATAAAAGAAATATGACAAAAAAAGATTTTCCTAAAAATCCAGTAAATTTAAAAAAAGATTTTGGAAGTTTAAAACATATATTAAAAAAATCTACTCAAGAAATAAAGAATGAATTAAGAAGAGAAGAATTTAATATAGAATTAAGAAAGGAAAAAAACAAATAACTATCTTTTAAATTTATGTTTAATCTCATTTTCTAATTTATCAAATACCATATGTAAAGCTTTGTTTAAATCCCAATCATCACTCTTAGCACTAAATAATATTATCGGAGCTTTTAATGTAGCATGCAAGCTATAATTAGGTTTATTCTTTCCATGTTTAGTTATCTTCAAGTTCATGCTGCATTTCTTAACATAATTTTGTAATTTTTCATAAGCAGTCTCGCTTATTTCTCTTACACTTAACATCTCCTCTTCATTTAATTCTTTTATTCCGGTATATTGTATTGTCATTTTACTCTCCTAAACTTATATTAATAAAAGGTTTTTTATCTTTATCTATTTTCGCATTTAATATATTATTTCTTAATGTTAGATTAACTTCCTGTTTTCCAATTTCTATTATAGGTTTTATCTCAACAACTTGAACCCTGGAAAATTTGTCAACAACAAAATTAGTTATCACATTATCTTCTGCTAATAATCCGCTTCCAATAATAAATGAATCCGCTCTTGTTTCATGTTCATTTACTGAACATTTTCCATCAATATTACATTTATACCCTTCTAAACATCCACATTCATCACAATTATCAATCAAACTTCCATCTGCACAGAATAATGGCTTGCTATTATCACATTTTCCATTTTCTACATCTCCACAATATCCAAAAAATCTATCATTACTTATACTTTCATCAACTTTTTTTACACAACATTTTTTATTGATTATCTCACTTCCAACAAATAAATCTCCCAATCTTATTAATTCACCCTGCTCAATATTGACATTTCTTATAGTTACACTTCCTCTTGCTCCGGTTAAACTTACACTATATTCTTGCTCTAAATTTCCCCCATCATAATTATAAGATATGATTAAACTATAATCCTTATTAACATCAATATTTTCCGGGATATCTAAAGTTAAAGTTTCTTTGTAATCAATTCCAGTTTCCACACTTTTCAAAATAAATCCGTCTTCTATCTTATTTCCATCAAAATCTATAGAAGCCTTAACATCTAAATTATTAACTTTAAAATTATTATTATTCTGTACTTCAACATTAACATATACTTTCTTACTCCCTTCTACATTAATATTTCCAAATGTATTTTCATTTATATTGCAACTAAAAGTTAATGGTTGATATTCAATATCATAAATTTCACATTCATTACTGCAACTTCCTTCTCCTGTTTCACACATAAATGTATTTATACATTGCCCATTACTACATTCTAATCCTCCAGGACATCCACAAACATCACAATTTTCAACTAAACTTCCATCTTGACATAGATAAGGCAAATCTACGCTACAAGCTCCATATTCACTTCCATCCTCACAAAAATCTTTATCTAAAATTGCATTTCCTACAGTTGGGAATCTAAATGCTATTGTTATTCCTATTAAAACTAAAAATACAGAAATATAAATGATGTCTTTCCTCATTTTTTATTAATTAAAAGATTATTAGGATATATAAAGTTTATTAAAAGATTTAGTAATCACATTGTGGTGGACTTTGTTGTGCAAAATTAATGCAATCTAAAGTGCAGGATATTTTTTTAGTTGTTTTTTCGCCTGCTTCACAATCAGCATTGCCACATATCGCTTCCCCAGAACAACCTTCATTTGTTCCACCATCACAATCATCATCTATAGAATTTGTACATAACTCTGGTGCAGTTGGATTAATGTTCGGATTATTGTCATCACAATCATAAGGTCCACCTATCTCACATAAAGGGTCATCACTTGAATATCCATCCAAATCAACATCACAATAATTTGTTGCTCCGCCACATCCAGGATCAGCTGCATCTATCATTAGATCACAATCATTATCCAATCCATCACTACAAAATGTTGGATTTTCATTAATATCCTCTAAAAATCCCGGATTAACATTTGCGTTATTATCATTGCAATCTATTCCACCACATGTTTTGTTATAATAACTATCAACATCATTATCCTCGCAATTATTACATCCTTCATCTATTTGTCCATCGCAATCATCATCTACCTCATTACATGTTTCACTAGCACCAAGATAGATATTTTTAGTATTATCTCCACAATCACTTCCACCGCAAGTTGATATATATTGACAATCATTATCAGAATCAATGCAACTTCCACCATATCCGCTTGTTATAAATGTAACACTCTTACTATCTTGATTACCGCTTACATCTCTTGCAAATAATGTTAATGTATGGCTTCCATCAGTAAATGGACCTATATTAGTATTTGCACATCCAGGAAGATTAACATTACCATTTACACCAGATAAACTATACCAGCAAGTTAAGCTTCCCTTATCACTTACAACATAATCCAAAAATAATATAGCAGGATAATTTTCATTACTAATTGGAATATTTATTGTAATTAAAGGTGCAGTTTTATCTTTCAATGTTTTTCCAGTTAAACTTCCTGAACTTAGTTGGCTTAAACCGCTTCCTGATTTGGTATAGGTTATTTTAATATCCCCTTTGAAATTACTTTCATCTATTATGCCACTACAAGAAATAAAAAATTCTTCTTTTCCTTGTGCAGCAATATTTTTTGGACTGGATGCTATGCATTTTCCTTGATTTGTATTTGTAATATTAACAACAACATTTGTTAAATCAACAGGCAAAGCATTTTGTATGTATAAATCAACTCCGCTTGTTGTAATCTGGCTACTTACACATGTGAATCCCGATCCAACATTGCAAACAGCAAAAGCTTCTGCGCTAAAAGATCCAAATTGTATAAATGCAAATATTGCTACCAATGCTGCTAATATAACCCATCCATAAACTAGTAAAAATTCCATTGCAGCTTGAGATTTTTTCATTTTCTCTTTTTCTTTATTTTATGATAATAATTAAAGCTTAAACTTAGTAAAAATATCATAACAACATTATATAATATTAATGGGATTAAAAATTTAGTAAATATAGTTTCTCGGGTTGCACTATAATAAATTGTATTCCCTACAATAGGATTTGTTACTATAATTCCTTTATTTTCAATAATATGTTTTGTTATCACGCTAGTTACCAAAATAACATTAAATAAAACAAGCCAAATAACAAGTATCGTATTAAAATATCCACGTTCTTTTTTCATAAATAAAAGATAGAATAATTTGTTTATAAAACTTTCTTATAATAAAAATAAGAAATAATTATTAGAATCCTTAGCCTGGTCCGCCACATCCTGTATCTTCAAAATCCTGAAATGTATCACAATCATTGTCTATATAATCGTGGCAATTACCAAGATCGAAATTTTCGTATTCTCCGGGATTAA
>DATDYQ010000023.1:0-16927 GCA_035288965.1 Candidatus Nanoarchaeia archaeon | reverse complement strand
ATTAAAAGATAAGGAAATCTATATTCTTGATCATCATCAATTGCAAAAAAAAGAATTTAAAGACAATATTAATATTTTACATCCAATATTGCATGACTTAGATGGTGGAAAAGATGTTTCTTCTTCAGGAGTTTCTTATTTGTTTACAAAAGCTTTAAATCAAGATAATATAGAAAATTCTTACATTGGAATTATAGGAGCTATAGGAGATATTCAAGAACATAAAGGTTTTACTGGATTAAATGCTTTAATATTGGAAGATGTTAAACCTTATATTGAAATTACTCAAGGATTAAGATTCTTTGGAGCTCATACTCGTTCATTACACAAAGTTCTAGAATATTCTACTGATCCTTTCATCCCAGGAATTACGGGAAATGAGTCAGCCTGTGTATCTTTTCTAGAAACATTAGAAATCCCATTATTAGATGAAAATGGAAAGTTCAGAAAACTAATTAATCTAACTCAAGATGAAATGAAAAAACTTTCAGCTGGAGTAATAATGAAGAGAGTTAATGAATCAAATCCAGAAGATATTTTTGGCCCGATATATTTACTTAAAAATCAACAAAATGAATCTTATTTCAAAGATGTTCGAGAGTTTTCAACAATATTAAATTCATGTGGAAGATTAAATAAGCCATCTATAGGAATTGGAGCTTTATTAAATGATGAAAATTCAAAGCAAAAAGCAGTTGAAGTAATGACTCAATATAAAATAGAATTAATTAAAGGATTAAACTGGATTCAAGATCAAAGAAAACTTAATAATTTGATAGAAAATGAAAACTTTATTATAATTAATGCAGAAAATAATATTCGTGAAACAATAATAGGCACAGTTTCTTCCATCCTATCTAAATCAAATGTTTTTCCAGAAGGAACAATCATTTTATCATTATCTCATACAATAGAAGGAAATACAAAAGTTTCAGCAAGGATTTGTGGTTATAAACAGCATAATATCAATCTAAAAGAAGTTATTTCTATTATTTGTAAAGATATTAAGGCAGAATTAGGGGGTCATGAGATGGCAGCTGGCTGTTCATTCTCTCAAGACCAAGAAGAACTGTTTATTAATAATGCAAAAGATTATCTTAGCTCTTTGATAATAACACAATAACATATTTATAATTATTATCTGTGCAATATTTTTAAATTAACTTCATACTTTTTACATTCTTCTGCTAAAATTCTTCTATGACAAAATTCAGGATTATCTTCTATACAAAGAATAGTAATATCATTCTCAATAGATCTTATTGCTAACTTTCTTACTATTACTTCTATATTCTTGTTTTGTAAATATTCTTTATATCTTTTTTCGAAGTCTTCCCAAGAGAGTCTTCTTTTATAATAATCTCCTAGTAAGTTTGAAGGAGGTGATAATTCCTGCATCCATTCATCATAACTTTTTTCACTTATTCTTAAATCAAGAGTTTTTCCATCATTTAATGTATGCCTATTCATTATAGAAATTCTAACACCGTCAGATTCTTCCTTTTCCTTCAATATACATTTTGTATATAACATAATTAATTTATGAGTTAAAAAGATATTTAACCTTTATGTTGATATAATCAACAAAAACTTCAATAGAAAGCTATAAAAACCCTCATTTTTCTTTAATTTTATGGGAAAGAAAGAATTAATTAAAAAATCAGCTTTAAAGAAGAAAAAGAAAACTTGGATATCAATCCTATCTCCAAAAGAGTTTAATGAAATGGAAATAGGAGAAACATTAATCTCAGATCCTCAAGAAGCTATTAACAAACATATAGCTGTTTCTTTAATGGCAATTACAAATGATATTAAAAAGCAAAGCGTGAGAGTAGTCTTCAAAATAACAGAAATAAAAGATAACAAAGCTTTAACAGAAATAATTGGCTATGAAATAATAGATGCTTATCTTAAAAGAATAACAAGAAGAGCAAAATCAAAAGTAGAAGACTCATATGATGTAATAACCAAAGATAATATAAAAGTAAGAATTAAGCCGGTTATTATGACAAAAAATGAAACTTCTAACTCTGTTTTAACTTCCATTCATCATAAATCAAAAGAGTTATTAATCGAAAACTTTAAAAATAACAGTTATAATGATATTGTTAACGGATTAATCACCCATAACTTGCAAAAAGCAATAAGAGATGGGTTAAAAAAGATTTATCCAATAGCAGTTTCAGAAATAAGATACTTTAGAAGATTATGAAAAAAGTAGAAAAGAAAGGTGATGCAAGCTCAAGAAATACAATCTTGACTATTTTCTTATTTACAATGCTTTTTTTAGGAACATTAGCACTTACTAAATCATTTACAGGATATGCGATTGTTTCTAAAACAGGAGCTAATCCAATAACACCTTTAGTATTTGTTTTCTTATCGTTAGCTTTAATAATTTCAGTTATTTTAGTTTTAGCCTATCATGCTGGCAATAAAAAATAATTCTTTAGAAATCTTTTTAAACTAACCTTTTAGCTAATTCTTTATGCCTCAGTAGCTCAGTGGTAGAGCACGGGTTTTGTAAACAATTCAAAAAAACCCGGGGTCGGGGGTTCAAATCCCTCCTGAGGCTTTACCATACTCTTTTAATGTGCTTTCCAGAGCTATATCAAATTCTATTTTTCTGCGTGGTTTAAATCTTTCTCTTTCAAAACCTTTATTAGTTTCTAACACCAAAAGATCTGTTCTTGAAAGATCATCTAAATTATTTGCATCAAATTTATAGACAGTTACGAAATTTCTTTCATTTATTTTAAGTTTGCCAAAAAACTTTATAAAATATTCATTAATATTTAAGATTAACATCCTGGCAGCCATGCCCTTTATAGTATCTCTTGTGAGAATAAAAGTGCTCTGATTATATACTAAAGATCTTAAAAAAGCAATCCTTAATAAACCTAAATATTTTTCATCAGCCTTTTGGTTAGTATATATTCCATGTCCATAATCATATTCTAATGCACCTTTAACGGCGGTAGTTATCATATCACTAAAAACATCTTCCATATTTTTATTAATATCATAGGGCCCCCTGCGTCTAAGAAGATGATAAACTCTTTCAATATTTCCGACCAGTCCAGTTAATTTATCTTTTTTCTCTTCCAAAAATTTTAATTTTTCTTCAATTTTGCTGAGATGGAATTCACTAGTTCTAACCTCATCTTTAGCTAGAATGGGCCTAAGAACTTCATAATCCCTCCTAGCAATATCTGCGGAATAATCCTCTCTTCTTTCAACTTTTTTTAATACGTGAATGGCAGGACCATAGACTATACCACCATCAATTAATATTAAATCCTGACGAGCTATCACCCTATCCAACCCAGTTCTTGTTGTCATAAATTTTATAAAAAGAAAAAACTTTTAAACCTTTCTTAAGACATATCTATTATCAGAATATCACTATTTTTCTTAATATTTAATTCTAAATTACCTACTTCACTAATCTCAGCAGAATCTCCTTTAGTTAAAACATATTTATCAACATTAACATTTCCATTTATTACAAAAACAAAAACATTATTTTTAGCTTTATAATTAACTTTGGTATCTTTATCAAAAATTCCCCTAAGAAACATAGCATCTTGATGAATATAAACACCATTATTACCAACAATAGTAATGAATTTATTTTTATCTAAATTAAAATGTTTCTGTTCATAACTCGGCTTAATATCTTCTTCTTTGCTAAATATCCATATCTGCAATAAATGAACTTTTTCTTTTTTAGAATGATTAAATTCAGAATGTGTAACTCCGCTTCCCGCACTCATTCTCTGCACATCACCCTTTTCTATTATTCCATGATTTCCTATACTGTCTTTATGCTCTAAGCTTCCATCTAAGATTATTGTAATAATCTCCATATTATCATGGGAATGCATAGGAAAACCCTTTCCAGGTTCAATTATATCTTGATTTAAAACTCTTAAAGTTCCAAAATTTATTCTTCTTGGATCATAATAGTCAGAAAAGCTAAAACTATACCTTGTATCTAACCAATCATATTTTCTATGTCCTCTTTCATCTGATCTTTGAATGTTTATCTTCATTTAAAATTAACTTCTAAGCTATAATCTTTATATTCTTGACTTCCAAGATTATCAAAATTACTAAAGAAATCATTTAGAGCTTTCTCTCCAAAGATGATTCTAGCATTTTTCCTAAGCTCTATAGCCCCACACCCAAGAACGCTGCTTTCTAAAACTTCTCCATCTTTAATTTTTTTAATTTTGCCAAGAAGTTTCTGTCTTTTTGCTTCCTTACTTTCATCTTTATCTGGAAATCTCTTAAAGCTATATCCAATAACAATCCCATTTTCTTCCCATCCAACTATTGCTCCAGGAAAACTATCATTATTTACATTAAAATAAGCAACAGGATGAGAATAATCATTTGTAGACTGGATAGCAAGCAAAACATCCTTCATATTGAATACACCTTCAACATCTTTATTACCAAAAATATCATCATAACTATTCCTTGTTAAACCACTTACAGAAAGCTTATTTTTAAAAATACCAAAATAATAAGTACAATTTTCAAAACGTAAAGGATAACATTCTAAATCTGGTGATATTATTTCTGCCCCAACCATAAATAGATAAGTTATAATAAATTATTTAAATCTATCTAATAAAAACTTTTAAATAAAGACAATATTTTCTATTTTTATGGATAAAAGAGGTTTATTGTTATTATTTTTAGTAGTTATCCCATTTACATATGCGGCCTTATCACAAGATAATGTAATCATGAGCACAGGAGATAATGTAACTGTAGCTGGAAGATTAATTAAATTTGTTTCCATTTCGGGAAATGATAAATTTTTTTCAGTAGACGGAATACCTATGCTTGTTAATTTTAATAATTCTAAAATATTAAACGGAGTAAAAATATTTGTAGATGAAGATTATGGATCTATAGTTAAAGTTGATATAGATGTTAATTATGAATGTGGAGATAAAACTTGTAGTACAGATGAATTTTGCTGTAGCGATTGTGGATGTGCAAACGGAACAAGCTGCACAGAAAATAGATGTATTTTATCAACATTAAATAAATGTGCCATAGATTTAGATTGTAATGATAACAATAACTTAACAAAAGATATTTGTTCAGGTTTTCCAAGAGAATGTTATCATGAAATATCAAACGAGACAATTCAGCCAGTAAATGAAACAACCCCAACAAATCTAACATGCAATTCTAATGAATGTTTATTAAATGGAAAATGTTATTCAGAAAACACAACATTAAACGGACAGTACTGTTCATCTTCTCAATTTATTACTAAAAAACAAGAAGGTTCATCTTGTTCTTCTGGCATAGAATGTGATTCTAGCACATGTAAAAGTTTGAGATGTGTCAAAGTTTCAATAAAAGAGAAAGTTATAATACCACAAGAAGATATAAAAGCTAATTTAATGAACTATGGTTTAGTCCTTATCTTGTTTGTTATTTTAGTATTAACATTCTTACATTATAAAAAAATATCAAAAACAGTTTAACGCATCTTATTTTTTCTTTCCCATTCATCTAATTCTTTTTCAATTAATCCATCATACATCTTATTTTTAATTTTCTTTTCTTTAAATTTATTATAATATAAAAACCCAAATAATAATCCAATTACTAATCCAAATAGATGAGCTATATATCCAGTATTTCCAATTTGTAAAAAAACTCCAAATAGATTTACAATCAAGTAAACAATTCCAGCTAAAAACATTGGCATCGGAACTCCATAAACCCAAATCATTAACTTTGGTCTTAATATAATTAAGTTTCCTATAATCCCAAATATTGCTCCACTTGCTCCTAAAGCCGAATTATAAAAAAATCCAGAAAATAAACTAGCAATTAATCCAGAAATAAAAAATATTAATAAAAATCTTCTAGTTCCAATAATATTTTCAAGTATAATTCCAAATAAAGCCAAAGAAAACATATTTAATAATAAATGAGGAATTCCAGAATGTAAAAATATGCTTGTTAATAATCTCCAAGGTTCATTAAACAATAATTCTTTTTTCAAAACAAAGTTATCTGTAAATCCTTGAATAGAAATTTGCAATAGGAATATGATAACACATACTCCAACCAATATAAAAGTTGAATATTTCATTTAAGTTGTTTATACATAAGGTGAATAAGTTTCAGCAGCTTCCCAAACCTCTTTCACAAATTCCTTCAAACTATCACTAATTCCATCGCCATATTCTTTTCTTAATTCTTCTCTTACATCTTGTTTTTCACTTTTTGGCATATACATAAATTGCCAATCCCCGGTTACTTCTAAAGTATGTACCATGCTAGCAAAGGCTAATACATTATCAAAACTACTTGAATGTTCTGGAGATCCATCACAAGTTCCATGAAATAAAGATGCTAATCTTGGATATTTTCCTGAAACTTTTCTTAAACCATAAGCAAGTGCTTCTTCCTCAAATTTCGAATTTCCTGGTTTTTCAAGTATCAATGCCAAAATAATATCCTGATGTGTCATTTCTTTCAATAATGAATCAAGAGATTTTTCCATAATATTTGAATAATATAAAAATATATATACCTTTCTAAAATAAAAAGAAAGCTTTTTAAATATAATAAATCAGGTTTTTAAATGACTAAGCATGCGAGGGTAGCAAAGCCTGGTCAAATGCGCAGGAGAGTGTTAAGCTCTGCGATACTTAAGACCAGCATAAGCTGAAAACTCCTTTCAGGAGTAAGTAATCCTGTAGGTTAGTCCTTTCGCAGGTTCAAATCCTGCCCCTCGCACTTTTTTATAACACAATTTTTAAAAAGAGTCAAAATTATCAAATAGTTGTGCCCCAGTAGTTTAGCCTGGTAGAATACGTCCTTGGTAAGGACGGGGTCGTGAGTTCAAATCTCATCTGGGGCTTTCAATTAATAAAAATAGATTCTTCAGAAATAATTTCTAACCCGCTATCAGCAGTTTCTGGTCTTAAAGCATCTCTGTTTTGAGTTCTCTCTCTTATATCATAAATTTCACAATATTTTGGATCTTCTTTACATGAATCCCTTTCACCATATTCACTACAAATTCTTCTATAAGGACAAAGTTCCATAAAGAATAAGATAAACAATATATTTTTAAAACTTTCCAATAGATTTTTAAACTACTAATAACTAACATTTTTATGGATAAAAGAGGTCAGTTTTTCCTAATAATTGCAATTATATTTTCTCTAGCTTTATTTACTATTACTCAAAAATTTAATAGAGTAGAGGAAGCTACAATATTTGGTGACTTTCAATATTTATCAAAAAACTACCAACAAGAAGCTGTAAAGGTTGTAGACTATTCCATAAAGAAGGATGAAGACAAGTCTCAAAGAATAGAAAGACTAAACACATTTACCTTAGATTATTTAACATTTTCAAGATTAACAAATCCCCAAGTGCAATTATTTTATATTTACTCAGATGAAAGCACAGCATTTGTAAAAAGTTATGTAGATTCATCTCCTGTAGAAGTTATAAAACCAGGATGTGACCAGCCAAACCCACCCCAAGAATGTGAACCAATAAATCTCTTTGGAGCTAACACAGAAACAATAAATTCCGCAACTTTAAAAGTTGCAGGCAAAAGATTTACAACAGATGTGCCAATATCAATTAAAAATTATGGTGATTATTCTGAAGCAGATCTCTCTGGAACTGATTTAGTTTTAATAAAAATAGGCTCAGTATTTCACAAATTTAAAACAAATCCATTATCTCCAGACCTAAAACTTTATATAGAATCATCAACACAATCAACAACAGAAGTTTATAATAGCGGAGGCACACAAGAATTCCCACCTTACCTATTCCAAAAATGAAAAAAAGAGGTATCGAGTCATTAATTTCCTGGATTTTAATTATAGGGTTTACCATAGCACTAGGTACATTTATTATGATATGGGCCATTAATTTATCAAAAAATGTAGATCCTGGAAAAGGTCAAGAAGAATCAACATATTGTGGAGACGTCCAAATAACAATTAATGATACAATCTGCATAGACAATTCAAATACTGAAAAAAATATCAAAATAAGTGTACTAAACAAAAGTCCATTTACAATATGGAATTTAACAATTGGTAGAGAAGCATACAGCCAATTACAATCATGTATTATAAAAAACGATGCATCTAATAATTTCTTAACAATCAAACCTCAAGATGCAAGATATATATTAGTAAATTCCATACAACCATTTGAAGATGATAGTTTTGGGATTTTAGAACAATGTCCAACATTTATCGGTCCAGGCAATGAACTTTCAGATTTATCACAATTCTCATTAAACTCAATTTCTATAATTCCTTGGATAAAAACAGAATCTGGATATGTGGCTTGTCAATCCAAGAAGATTGTTATAACAAACAAATTACCACAATATTCTCCTGCACTTGTGAACCTAGATCCTGAATGTGTGTAAATCAGTGAGTTGTAAATTAAATTTCACTCTGCACAGAAGATTTTATAAACTCAGAATGTATGATATGATTATGCGCAAACCGTCAGCAATTACCGCATTCAAAAAGGAGTTATCATCAGAAAAACGTAAAGAACTACTCGGAGCGTTGAAAACCCGTTTTGAAAAAAATATGAACCGCCATAAAGGTCTTGAATGGGCTAAAGTACAAGCAAAGCTGGAAGCTAATACTAAAAAATTATGGTCACTCAATGAAATGGAAAGAACTGGCGGTGAACCAGATGTTGTTGGTCATGATAAAAAGACGGGTGAATACATTTTTTATGATTGTTCAGCGGAAAGTCCTAATGGCCGTAGAAGTGTTTGTTACGACCGCGAAGCGCTTGAGTCAAGGAAAGAACATAAACCGAAAAATAACGCTATTGATATGGTTGCTGCCATGGGCATTGAACTTTTATCAGAAGAACAATATAGAGAGTTGCAGAAACTTGGAAATTTCGATATGAAAACATCGAGCTGGGTGAAAACACCTTCTGATATTAGAAAACTCGGTGGTGCCCTCTTTGCTGATTTCCGCTACGGCAATGTCTTCGTGTATCACAACGGTGCAGAATCTTACTATGGCGCTAGGGCGTTCCGTGGCTCGTTAAGGGTTTAAATTTGGACTTTGAATTTTGCATTTTCATAATCTAATTCAGGAACGTTAAGCATATAAATTTGTAAATAAAAATGCATCAATTTAGATGACTTTAACTTAACAGTTCACTGTTTACACAAAATAGAAATTTTATACACAACAGCGATTAAATACACAAAGTCCAGTAAACAGTAAATTTTATATACTACAAATAGTTTTTTCTAGAATATGGTAAAAAAGAGGGTGAATGAAAAAGGATTATCTCCTTTAATAGCTACCGTTCTTCTTATAGGATTTGCCATCGCTATTGCTATATTGATATGGTTTTGGTATGGAAATTTTGTAAAAAATCAGGCTGAAAAAGAAAAATCACTTACAGAAGGAAAATTAGCTTGTTCTCAAGAAGTAAACTTTCAAGTAAAAAAAATCGATAAACTTTCACCATCTCAAGCATCTCCAGATTATGGGTTGTCAATAACAGTAGAAAACAAAGGCACAACGAGGATAGATGATTTCAGAGTAAAGATAAAAGGCCAAACAACAGAGTCATTAACTGCAGGACAATCTTTAGATAGAACATCGTCAAGACAATTTTCAGTTTCATATGATCATAACAAAGTAGGAGATCCAATTTTAGCTACTATTACGCCCATGATAATTAGAAATAAATCTCTAGTTACATGCGATCAAAAAGCAATAGATGTCAAAATACAATGAAAAAAGGTATCAGTCCTTTAATAGCATCTGTTTTATTAATCGGCTTTACAATTGTTATGGCAGTTTTAATATTTGCCTGGACTCAACGCTCATTTTTCGTGTTTGAAAAAAAAGATATATCTTGCAATCAAGAAGCAAATTTAATATGCGAAAATAACATTAAATTTGAACTTGGTCCTTTAAATGGTAATAAAGTAGAAGTTAAAAACACAGGAAGTTTTGCAATTAAAGGTTTTAATGAAAAACCAGTAAATAGAATTGAATTAACACCTGCCCTTGAACCATATACAAGCTATACTATAACTATAAATAATCCTTCTTCAGAAATAGCTCCTTTTATTGAACATAAAAAAACACCAATAGATATTTGTGAAGTTGTATGCACCAAACTTTATAGAAAAATAACTATTGCATAATTTAGACAAATGCTTATATATTAAAATTTGTTTTCCTTTATCATCAAAAGGAGGTGCTTTAATTGGCAACCAAAAAAAGAGGAATCAGTCCATTAATAGCTTCTGTCTTGCTAATTGGATTTACAATAGTTCTTGCTGCCTTAGTCTTTAGATGGGGTGGTCAATTATTTAATAAAACAACACAGGATACAGGTTGTGCATCTGAAGGTTCAATAAGATGTTCTCAATCTGTAAAGGTATCTTTAAGCCCTAGCACGGGCATAACAATGTTGGATACAGCTTCAGATACTATTACATTATCTATTTTAAGTGAAGCAGATCAAGCAATTGATGATGTTAAAGTAAGATTAACTAAATGTTCAGGAGAAACAATAGTGGCAGATACGGTCGTTTTATTAACTGACCCACTACCTGGGTATGGATCAACTAAAGTTACAGCTACTTTTAGTAGTGGTGTTGGCGCATTAACAGATTATGATCCAGTTTCAACTAATGCAAATTGTCAAGGAAAATACAGTGGCGTTGGAATATTACCTGTTATAAACTTTATAACTAGTGATGGAAAGCAATGCAACACACAAGTCTGCGGAACAGAATACAAGTACCAATTTTTAGAAGCAGATGTATCATAACTTTCTTTTTCTTTTTTTAATAAACTTTATAAACTATTAATTTAATCTTATTCATATGATTAAAAAAGGTGACATTTGGATATCAGCAGTTCTATATATGGGACTGGGCATTATTATTCTAACAATAATTTTATCAGCAGGTTTGCCTGTTATAAACCGGATTAGAGATAAAAATCTAGCTATAGATACAAAAGAATCAATGTTTACAATTGATAAAAATATAAGGGAGGTTTATAATGAAGGTCCAGGATCTCAACGACCATTAATTTTAGAAATAAAAAAAGGAGATTTTAATATTTTTGAAAATGAAAACGAAATAAACTGGACGATAGAAAGCTCAGTCCAACTTTCAGATTTAGATACATTAATTCAAGAAGGAACATTAAGTATGTATTCTGCAAAAACCCCTTCAGGAGATTATAAAATTACATTTGGATTAAATTATAACAGTTTAAACATTGCCCTAGACCTAACAAGTCCGATTAATACATTTTCAGGAACAAATAAATTAATTGTTCTTAATCAAGGAGAACTTTCTTCTAATCCAGGTAAAGTGACAATTCAAATTTCAATAATATAAAACGAAAAATATATAAGCAAAGCTAAGCATTTTCTTTATATGTTAAAAAAAGAGGCACATGCTGAATTAAAAGAAGAGCCGATTTTTAAGATAGATTTAAAACCAAAAATTCCTGTCTTTCCAGAAGTTCCAGATGAAAATGTTAATCTAAAGTATCCATTAATCCCACCTTACGCCTATGCCCACATTTTTTGGGATTCGGATAACAAAGAATTAGTTTATTTTGTTGAAGAACCCGGATTATCAGCTGAAGAAGCAAGAATATTAAGATTACTAGAAGACGGAATTAAAGAATTAATAAACATAAGTTTTATTTCAGTAAAAGACCCAGAATCTGTTATCAAATATCTTGAAAAAAATGTTCAGGTCTTGCTTGAAGAACTTAGAATTCAATTAACAAAAGATTCTTATCTAAAAGTAATGTATTTCATTTATCGTGATTTTGCTGGCTTTGGAAAGATAGAACCTTTCCTAAATGATTATTTTATAGAAGATATTGAATGCAATGGAACAGGTTTTCCGATTTATATTGTTCATAGAAAATATAGAAATTTAAGAACTAATATACAATATGATGATACTCAAGTTCTAACATCTTTTGTAGAAAAACTAGCTCAGAAATGTGGTCAATATATTTCTTATGCAACCCCCTTATTAGATGGAGCTTTGCCAGATGGAAGTAGAGCAAATGCAACATTTACAGAAGATATTTCTTCTAGAGGTCCAACATTCACAATAAGAAAATTCACAAAAAAACCTTGGACACCAACAAAATTAATGCAACTCGGGACTTGTTCACCTCAGATTTTAGCATATCTTTGGATATTAATAGAATATGAAATGAATATTATGATTGTTGGAGGAACAGGTTCTGGAAAAACAACATTGCTTAATGCTTTAACATTTTTTATCCCCCCCCAAGCAAGAGTTGTTTCAATCGAAGATACAAGAGAATTAAATTTACAGCACGAAAATTGGCTACCATCAGTAGCAAGAGCGGGAGTCGGATTATCAAACCTAGTTGGTCAAAAATACGGAGAAGTTTCTTTATTTGATTTATTAAAAGAAAGTTTTAGACAAAATCCAGACTATGTTATTGTTGGAGAAGTAAGAGGAAAAGAAGCATATGTTTTATTTCAAGGGATGTCATCAGGTCATCCAAGCTTCGGTACGATGCACGCTAATTCCGTAGATACAATGATTAGAAGATTAGAAACCCCCCCAATTAATTTATCAGGATCACTAGTAGAAACTTTAGATGTAGTTTGTGTAATGACTCAAACAAAACTTCAAGCCAAGCCAGTTAGAAGATTAAGAGAGGTTTCAGAAATTATTAGTGTTGCTGATAGGGGATCAGCAAATATTAACACGCCATTTATCTGGGATCCGCAAAAAGATACTTTTTACTTTAAATCAAACAGCTACGCATTTCAAAAATTAGTATTACATCATGGATTAAGTATAACAAAGATAATGGACGAATTCAATAAAAGAACAAATTTGCTTATTGCTATGTATAAAAAAGGAATATTTGATTTTAAAGAAGTTAAAGAAGTTATCAATGAATACTATAAAGATCCAAAAGCTGTTCTAGCCAAATTCGGATTAATATGACAATAGAAGCAATCTATCATAATGCAGAAAGCCTTAATGAAATCGCTGGAAAATATGACATTTTATTAGAGAAAAGAAGATTATTAACAGAAGATGTTGCGCGTGAAAAAGATAAAATAATTCTTAAAAAAAAGAAAGATGAACTTATTTCTATAGAATCTCAGATTAGTCAGTTAAAAAATTATGTTATTAATATCCTAGCCAATATAGAAAAATTATCTCAGGAAGAATTAAGAAATGCCAATCAGTCTTAAAGAGGATTCAACAAGATTATTTGAACTATCTAAAGAATTAATGTCATATAAAAACATACGCGATAAATTAATTCATGAAATAGAAAAGATTAATGAAGATTTCAGTAAAGATAAAATAAGTGCAAATGAACAGCAAAGAAGACTTAATTTTTTATTAAAAGGTAAAAGTCAAAGTGAACTGATAAATGTTTACAACGGTTATATTCATGAATTGCTAAATGAGATAAATAAACAGAATTCAACAATATTAACCTTACTATCACCTCCATCTTATCGTTCTATAGAGACAGTTGCTATCACCCCATTAAAAAAACCATTAAAAAAAGTACTTGATTTAGAAAAGTTGAATATAAATCTAGGAGAAGTAAAAAAATTTGTTAAATCTCAAAAAAAACAAAAATCCAAAAAAATAATCCCATCAGAAATAGAATATACCGTATACAAATCAAATGCTTATGGAAGAATATCAAACGCAGTTGCAAAATCCATTACTATTACTTTGATGAGGAAATATTCTAGCTCACTAAAACAACTATTTCAGTCTTTAAGATTGGCAGATATCAAAGTCTTATCAAGCACATATATCAGCATGGCAATATTTAGTTCAATAATAGCATTTCCGATAGTTACATTAATTTATTTCTTATTTACTCTAAACATCCTTACAGCTTTATTAATTGGTTTGCTTGGATCAATTCTTACTTTAATAATATTTTATTATTATCCATTTTCAATAATAAATTCTAGAAGCAAAAAAATAAAAACAGATTTGGTATTTGCCGTAGTACACATGGCAGCCATTTCAGGTTCTGGAATTCAACCTGTTAAAATATTTAATTTATTATTAGATTCAGGAGAATATAAATACCTCGAAAGTGAGTTAAGAAAGATTACAAATTATATTAACTTATTTGGTTATAGTCTATCAACCGCACTAAGATCTGTAGCTGCACAAACACCATCTTATGAACTTAAAGAACTGTTAAATGGAATTGTAGCTACAATAGAAACAGGTGGTGATCTTAAGAAATATTTACAAGATAAAGCAGCCGATACATTAGCAACTTATCGTTTAGATCAAAAGAAATACACAGATACATTATCAACATATTCAGATGTTTATACAGGAATTTTAATTGCAGCGCCTTTATTATTTTTAGTAACCTTAGCCATTCTAGATAAAATTTCACCAGATATAGGAGGCATAAAAATTTCAGTTATAGCAACCTTTGGGACATATATTGCTATACCTTTGATTAATGTGGGTTTTATAATATTCATTAACCTAACTCAACAAGAAATGTAAAATGGAATTTAAATCAAAACACCTAGCAGGAATCATTGTAGGATTGCTCGTTATAATAGCTGACATCATTTTTTTACTTGGAAAAACTTCAAGATTCTTTAAACCGATATTTGCAATTGGTTTGTTCATAATAATTCTCCCATTTTGGTTAGATATCTTAATGGAGAACAAAAGGCAAAAAGAAATAGAAGCAAAATTTTTAGAATTTGTTCGATCATTAGTGGAAACTGTAAAATCTGGAATTCCCATTCCAAAATCAATAATTCATGTATCCAAAGCAGATTTTGGATCACTTTCACCATATGTAAGAAAACTTGCCTACCAGATAGAATGGGGAATTTCAATAAGAGAAGCATTAACAACCTTTGCCAAAGATACAAATAACAAAATAATATCTCGTTCTATTTCCATTGTTATAGAAGCTGAACGTTCTGGTGGTAATATTGATGAAGTATTGCAAGCAGTAACAGATTCCATTTTACAAGTTAAAAAGATGAGAGAAGAAAGAAGATCAAATACATATACACAAATGATTCAAGGTTATTTTGTTTTTTTTGTGTTTATATTTATCATGATAATTCTACAAATTTATTTATTACCTCAATTAGCAGACGTTAGTGTATCTGTATCAACAGGAATAACAGCTGGTTTTGAGGGATATTTTCAGGGTAACACTCCTGTAACTGCTGCACAGACAGTTAACTTTAAAACAATATTTCTCGGTTTGGTTCTGATTCAAGGTTTTTTTGCAGGATTAATGATAGGTAAATTTTCAGAAGGCGAATTAAAGCAAGGATTAAAACACTCATTAATATTGATGATAATAAGTTATTTATTAATAACAACAATTGTAGGATGAAAAAAGGCATTAACTATATCGATTGGGTAATTGCAATAGGCATTTTTATAGTTTATATCATATTTATATTTGTAGTTTTTAAGCCAGGAATTAGAGACCCATCTTCTCCAAGTTATATGATTGATATAGTAAAAACCAATTTTATAAAAGAAACATATTACTCTATAGAGACAGTTAATTTATTTGTAAAGCCAGATTCAGACGGTCAAAAAATATACCTCATTCAAAAATTACCATTTAGCTGGCAAAATGGAAAGGTGTTAATGAAAGAAGGAAATAATAACCTAAATATAGAAATAGATAATTCAGTTAATCCCCCTACATTGGAATTTCAAGACACCTTTTCAGCAAACATTGAAAAAGAATATAGATTAATATATAATCCAGAGCTTAATTTAAATCCTGTTTCTCTTTCCCAAACAGAGATATTAACAGATTACAGGTTTGGCGTAAAACAAGATTTATTTGGAATATCTCCGAACAACATTACCAAACTTGGTGCTAAAGATTACCAAGCATTAAAATCAACTTGGCATTTTCCACCTTTAAAAGAGTTTAATATTGAAATAAAGAAAGTAGAAGACCAATCCATATTACTTAACTTTCCGGGAAATACACCTACATCAGATGTAAGAGTTTTTGTACTTAATTATAATGATAATATAATCCAAGATGAAGGAACTAGAACACCCGTTTTAGTGACGTTAAAAACATGGTAAATAAAAAAGGTTTCGTAAAAATATTAGAAGCAGTAATAGCAATTATCCTAATATTTATTTTTATCACATTAATTATTCCACGAAAAGCTCAAGAACAAACAACAATTCCTAGAGAGATAACAGCTACACAAGACATAATAATAGAGGGAATACAAAGTGATGAAATATTGAGACAAAAAATTCTAGATAACAACGACAATACATTGCAGGATTTTATAAATTCTAAAATACCAGAAAATATAGGGGTTTATTTTATTATATGCCAAATAAATTCTCCATGCATCCCCGCTTCAAATATACTTCCCACAAGAGAAGCAGTTTATACTAAATCTTTAGTTATATCCGATAACTATGCAGGAAATCCTCCCAAGTTGTTTAAACTTTATTTATGGAGAAAAACTTAAATAGCAAACCTTATAAAACTTCTAAATTTTTTAATATTATGTCAAATGCTCCCAAAGATATAAAACAAATAGAAGAAGCAGTATGGGAAATTCCAACCAGCTATAAAGAAGGGATGTTAGTTCCAGCAAGAATTATTGCGACAAAAAAATTATTAGATGCAATGGATCCTGGAGTTTTTGATCAAGTAACAAATTTAGCATGTTTACCTGGAATTCAAAAATATGCTATCTGTATGCCTGACGGTCATTGGGGCTACGGAAGTCCAATTGGTGGTGTAGCTGCAATGGATTCTGAAACAGGAGTTATTAGTCCCGGAATTGTAGGATTTGACGTGAATTGTGG
>DATDYQ010000022.1:0-8037 GCA_035288965.1 Candidatus Nanoarchaeia archaeon | reverse complement strand
TTTTAAAATCTTTAAACTTATATTCTTTAACAATTAATTTATTATTAATAACTTTCCAGCCTTTAACCTTTCTCAAATTTTCCTTAATTTCCTTTTGGTCCATAGGCGGAACCCCAGCCTCACATGGTTTACATTTTTGTTTTGTTAATTCCATTTTTTAGCTCTTTTCTTGAATTCTATAATCTCTATACTTGTTACTTCATCTGTTTTTTCATCAATTCTTAGAAATACCCCAGGTTTTACTTCGCGAGCATAAGATTTTCTAGGTTTACCTATAGAAATCTCTAAAAAATCTCCTTCTTCATCATAATTTCTTTTCATTTTATTTTATAGAATATAATTTCTTTAGCTTTTCAAGAGTATCTATGTGCAGTTTTAATGCTTCATCTGCCGGTCTTCTTTCTGTAGGATAAATTTCTGTAGGATTTCCTTGTTTATCATCCCCTATTACTACAGTTTCACAGAAATGTTTATCAAAATCAAGCCTAGTCCTTATTTTCAAATAAGAATATCTTTCCCCTTCTATTTTAATATCATCTGGAAATAACATATCAGTTAATATATGATAATGAGATCCATCCCTTTTCCCAAAAAGAGTTATTTCTTTAACCTTTTTCAGATCACCAACTACATTTTCTAACATATCAAACTAGTTTACCAGAAAGTTATTAAACTTTTCTGATCATCTCACCAAAGGATTTTCTAAATTCCATCCTATTTTTCCCTTGTAAATATATTCTAACACATCCTCTATATTAACTATTCCTTTACCTTCAACCCTAGCACAGGCTGTATTTATCCAAACATCAATCTCCCTAAAATTATCAAATTCATCTATTTTAATATCATTATCTAAAAATATAAAACATTCTTTATCTTTTATTTTATCTTTTAATTGTAAAGCATATTTCAAGTTTTCCTGTCCTGGTTTATTGCTAACTAAAATTCCAACTTTTCTTGCTGCTATAAATTTCATTATCTTTCCTTTCAAATTCTTCTCATAATTAATAACTTCTTCTTTGCTTATCTTTCCAACTTTACCTGTTATTGGATTAGCTACAATTACTTCTTTCTTAGTTCTTCTAGCAACCTCTATCGGATGAAAATCTCCACTCCCAATACATAAAAAAGCATCAACTTTATGATTAATTCCAATTGCCCTATTTGCATTACAACCTAATAATTGTCCACCAATTGTAACTTCATGTCCCTTACTTTCTAAATATTCTTTAATCTCTTTTAATTGTTCAGTAAATTGTATAGCTCCGACTAATCCAATTTTCTTAGGTAATTTTATCTTTTTTACAACATTTACTGCACTTTTATTGTATCTTGCTTCAATAAACAAAGTTTTCATAAATTTTTAGTAATAAAAAGCCTTTTAAAACTTATTGTTATAATATTTATATGAAAAAACTAACAATAGCCTTTGATTGTGATGGGGTTTTATTAGATTATGTAGCAAATTGGCTTAATCATATTAATGATAAATATAGAGTTAGTCCACTATTAAAAGAAGAAGATATAATGGATTTCGGCTTTGAAAATATCGAGAGATTTCCTATAAAAATCAAAGAAGAAGTAGAAAAAGAGATGAGGTTGCATATCAATTCAGGCCATTTAGCTGAACTTTTACCTTATAACGGAATCCAAGAAACAATAGAAAAACTTTCTGAAATTGCAAAATTGGATGTTGTAACAGCAAGATTCCTATCAGAAAGAGATGTAACTTTGGAAACAGTAAAAGAGAATTTTCCAAATAGATTTAGAAGCTTTTATTTTTCAGATAATGATTACGATTTAAAATTAAAATATTTCTTAACTAACGGTTATGATTTTATTATAGATGATCATCCACAGGTAATTTTAGATTTGGCAAAAACATTCATAGAAGGAGAAAAAGAAACACCATTACCTATACTATTATCCCGCCCATGGAACAACCATTCAAGATTTCAGGAATTGCAAGAATTAGAAAAATATAATATAATTAAGATAGCAAGAAAAGAAACAGAAATAGCAGATATTATTTTTTCATCTTCTCAACTTTAGTCTTATCACTTATAATAGCCGAATTTCCAGAAGGATCTTCAATTATTAACTTAGCTTTTTCATCACCTAAAGTAATCTTCCATATTTTCTTTAACAAATTCTTAGCTTTCTTCTTTACATCATCATCTTCACTTAAATCTCTTTCATCTTCTATTATTTTCTTAAATTTTTCTAATATTCCTTCTACATTTGTAACATAACCTTCTGAACTAGGTCCAGATTCTATTTCTCCTACAAATGGAATTTTTATATTGCCCTCACTTGACTTAACAACTCTAACTTTCATATCTTTCTCATTATTAATCTCAAAAGTTAATCTACAAGGCTCTTTTTGTTCAATTGCTTCAACATCTGATTTATGATATTGGCAATTACTACAAACCATTGCAAATAAAAAACACTTTCCAAAGTAAGGAATATCCATTTCTTCTTCAGTCAATGTCAATGCATTTTGACTGCAAATCGGACATTTTTGTTTTTCTAGTTTATCCATAATAATAATAAAAAAGTAAGATTTATAAAATTAACTAAAGAGACTCATTAATAACCATCACGGGTTACATAAAGTGTTCCTAAACCCAATCCCCCAAGTAAGAAACACCATAAGCCAGCTAAAAGCGCTCTATCACTATAACGACCACCAATATGTTTTGATATGTCTGTTAAGCAAGGAGTTTCATCTCCACCAATAGATTCTCCCAACTTTGCTACTCTATCCCACCATCCAGCACTATATTTTAATGAAGGATCTGTTTTATTTACCTCTTCAAATTTATCAATAGCACCCAATAGTAATTTTTCCAATGTTCCTTGATTCATTGTTACTGTATTTCTAACTATAGACAAATTTTTATCATCAGGATAATTTTTAATAGTATTATAAGCTTTCTTTAAATCAGCAATAGCTTCATCAAGGAAGCCCATATTAGATTTTATTAATGAGATATAAACTAGAGCAGCAGCTTTTTTATAATCATTACCTTCACCTCTTACTATGGATTTAATACCACCAGCTTCGTCTAAGATGAAAATTAAGGATCTATCTTCGGTACTGGCATCTCCACTTACTCTGCTTCCACCAGCTATGACATCATTTAATGCTTCATAGGAACTAGCTATTGTTTGTCCTTTTTCGCTATAAGTAATTCTTTTGTCCAGTTTTGAAGAATCTTTATCTGTATACAAAGCATCAACAGTTTCTTTTATCCAAGCAGGAGCATCATTTGGCAAAACACCCATATCTAATGCTTGTTCTAATTGACCTATTTCATGAGATCTTCTAGCAGCCATCTGCAATAAACTTCTTAAACTATCAACTTCGCTTGTAGCTGTAGCCCATTTTATAGCAAGATTTTTCCCTTTCCATCTACTAGCATGATCATAAGCTTGTTCTAAACTTTCTTCCATAGAAATAATACCTTCTTTTTTTCCAGCTGTAACTGCACCATTAGCAACCTCTACATATTTGGTAACATCTCTATCCCAAACATGATTTTTATAAATATCCCCTACACAACCTTTTCCAAAGTATAATGATCCTAAAATTAAAGTCCCTCCAATAATTTTTCCTAATGCTCCCATTTTAATCAAAAATTTGATAAAATAATAGCTTTTTAAATCTTTCTATTTGTAACCACTTTAAAGAAAAGACAAAGCAAAAGTTTTATAAACCAAATTTGTAAGAAAAGCTTATGATAAAAAGTTTAATAGATTTACTAAAAGAAGAAGAATTTTCTCTTTCAGATGGAGATTTAGAAGGAAGAAAAAGAAAAATAGCTATAGCTGTTAGCAAATATATAGATGATGTAGGTGTAGTTACAGGCACAGAGATAAGTGATGCATTAATTGTTCTATTTAATGTTAAAAAATATAATGGGTCCAAGTTAAGACAGGATCATATCTCTCCCTCAAAGAATCTTTATTTTGAACAACTAGGAATTAAAACAAAACAAGTAAATGATGCCGACCATAGCTATATAAGAAGAAACACTCCAATAGAATTTTCCACAGAGCTTACATTCAATGGAAGAGAAGAACAGCGTTTAAATCAAAGTCATTTTTATTATAAAGACGAAAAAACATTGGATGATTATTTATCAAAGAAATTATCAATAATAGCAAAATCAGTTATATGGAAATTTTCTATAAACCCAGAAGAATAAATTATTAACAAATATAATACTAACTTCTCGCTTTTTATAAAAAATTAGCATTATATAGCCTTAATAGATTTACAATAACTTTTAAGTAGTAACAAATAGAAAGGTTTATAAATGAACGATTCATAAAAAGTTATAGTGAATATTAAAATGGAAAGAAGAGAATTTTTAAAGAAAGTATTGGGTATTGGGATAGACCTGGGGGTTACAGGTTTAGTTTTAAGTTCTTCAATTGTTTCTTGTACATCAGAAATTTCCTATAATGTGGAAGACGATACTACAAATCCAAATCCAATATCTATATGTGAATCACAAGAATCAAAAAAACATTATCCAAAATTTCATGGAATGTTAATTCAAACAGAAATTTCAAAAATACCATACAAATTATTTGGTGTATACCACTCAAGAAAATTTGCACAAGACAATTATAAAACATTAGATGAATTAGTAAAAAATGCTTCAGTTGTAGTAAGTGAAGGATTACCTACTGACATGAATAGAGAAGTTGTAACTAATGATGGAAAATCTTATTTTGGTACATTATTGGACCTATGCAAAAAACACAATAAATCAGTTCTCGAAATGGATTCTTTATCCACACCATGTGTTTTTATTGAGGGGGGAATCGGAATTGCAGGCGGACTATATGCAATAGACAATTCAAGAAAAATTTTAGGAGCGAATTCAACAAGAAGAGATTTCTTTATTGAAGGAACAAAAACCTTGGCAGGATTATATCTTTTAATGGGATCATATTCATTTTCGAACGGATTTAAAGAGTTATTTATCCCATCTAATGAAGATACAGAAAAACAAATAATAGATAGTGCTTCAAGAGAAGTATTATTTCTCGGACATATAACTGATCAAAGAAATGTTGCACTAACAAATAGACTTGCAAAACTTCCTCAAATTCTCAACAGCAAAGATTTAGCAAAAGGAGAATATATTTTAGTCAATTTTGGAGCTGCCCATGTTGCAGGAATTGATTTCTATTTAAAACATCCCTATTTAAGAAAATTAAAATCTTTAATCTATAGAATAACTTATGACAATCTTGATTCAAATGCAATTAATATTTTTACAAATATAAATGATTGTTGGCATAAAAAAAGATTAAATTAGAATTACTGTTCAACTATATTTTCAGTCTGATTATCTCTCCATATCTTAGCAAAGCTTGGAGTAATAACAAGCCAATTTTCCCCAAATCCAGCTATATCGCCTTCTATAGCATCACAAGTCTTCTTTAGTTTATTTACAGCTCTTTTTAACTCTACCATATCCTTTTCCTTTAAAGGTCCAACATTAACTAGCGCTATAGTATAACCTTCTCTTAAAGAGTCTAACATTGGCTTAATATCAGCAAAATCAGTTATTATAAAAGGTCTTACAGTTACCTTAGCTTTTTCCCTTAAATCCTTATTAGCTTCTAATTCAACATAATCTTCGTTAAATTCAGCAGGATAAGCTTCCCCTTTTTCAGTAAATACGTCTTTGAATTTGTCAAATATTCCCATTTTTTGTCCTCATTACTTCTTGTGGTGCACGAGGAGATATTTAAACATTTCTATATTATAATATGACATTCTCTTAACTAATATAAGATAAAAACCATTTTATAGTAGTTACTTTAGAAAGGTTTATAAAGATAATTTTTCTTGTTTTTCTATAAGTAAGGAAAATAAAATGGCAGAAGATAAAAATGGAACTAATGGTTTTTGTTGTGGTTGCTGTCTTGGTTTAGCAGTAGGTTATTTGATATGGCATGGAGTTGGCAAAACTGAATCAACTAATAAAAATAAAAATCAAGGAGATACATCCTCTAATATCGTACAAATTGTAGAAGATAATTCTACTAAGGAATTTTTATTAAGTCAAATAGGAAATTATCAAATAAATATTTCTCCAAAGATTAAAGAAAGATTAAATATAGATAGACTATGTAAATATGAACCATCATGTTCAGAATATGCGAAAGAAGCAATAGAAGAAAATGGGTCATTTAAAGGTTCTTTAATTGCCATGGAAAGATTGGCTAGATGTAATCCATTTTCCAAAGGCGGAAATGATCCGTTGGATAAAACATAAAATGACAATTACTCAAGAACAAGCAAGAAAAGATTTAGAAAAGATATTATCACAATTTAAAACAATTGGACTAGGAAATGAAGCAGATAGAGCTGCGCAAATGGTATTACAAACAATTGATGTTCTTGGAAATAGATTAGAAAATAAAAGAATAATTGAAATGTTCTATTTAGAAAACCCAGAGGCACAAAAACTTTTGCCAGATACCGTTTATGAAGTTGCTAGAGATTATACTCAAGGAAATATAAATGCAGAAACAGCAAGAAAAATGTTAAACGAAGCAAAAGAACAATATTTAAGAATATTTGCAGAAAAAGGAATTAAACCCTAAAGGAGTGGAGCATTATTTTTTAACGGATAGGAGAAACAAAAATGTCATTAACAGATGCAATCTTAACAGAACCAATAAAAGAAAAGTTAAGAAATCTTAGGGAATATATACCTAATCAAGAGAGCGTATTATATCAATTTGGTGGCCTCTTAGCAGAAAGATTAGGAGGACATCCAACAATAAATCCTATCGGGTTTAATTTAGTAGCTCAATTAACTTTACATGATTTGGAGACAGGAGTATCTCCAGGACAATCATTTCCAATAAAACAATCTCTAGTTGGATACCCTACGCTGATTTATGCAATTTTAAGAACACAAATTCCAGTTATAGCAAAAGCAACTTGTCCAGAAGATTTTGCTCAAGGTGTAAAAGAATTTTATGATGAGGTTAATTCTAAAGCAAAAGAAGAAACAAAAATAGATTAATCATTTTTTATATACTTTCTAACAAACTTACAACATTCCATATCTGCATTTTAGTATAGCTTGGAACATTAGGATCATCACTTATATCATCTAATTCCTGTAAGCTTTTATCAATCTTAACTTTAACTTCACAATCACCAATACATAAGGCACTTGTAGCATTCTTAACTTTCTCTCTAACATTTTTAGGAACAGAAAAATCAACTTCTATTTGATTAAGGACTTCAATTACATCCTTAAAACAATCATCAACCATTTTCACTCCTTCATTTCTTTCATTACTTCTTCTTGTAATTTAGAAACATCATCTTTTATACTATCCTCTTGTTTTTCTAAACTCTTAATTCTTATATTAACTACTTCTTTCTTGTTATTTAAATCTTTTTCTATTTCTTCTTTAGGCATCAATACCATTACATTTCCAACAATTTTGTAAGCTTCTCCATTTACTTTTCCAAGTTCAGTTAATGCATTCTCTACTTCTAATAATTGCGTTTGAAAACTTTGTTTTTGGGCTAAAAACATCTGCATTCTCTGTTCAAGAAGTTGTATTTTTTCTATCTTACCTTTTAATTCATCATTAATTTCCATTATAATGCCTTCACTTTAACATTGGTAACTCTTGGCTTAAATAAGATCTTGCTTCCACAATAAGGACATCTAACCCTCTTCTTAACATAATCTTCTTTTACAATTTTATCACAATCAAAACATTTGTAGGTTGTCATTTTAGTCTATTGAATAAGCCTTTCCTGTGAATTTTACTCCACATTTTTTACATTGCCATATTCCGGCAGCCAATCTTTTTACTTTGTAATTATGACAGTAAGGACATAATTGTTTGCTTCTTAATTTTTTTTCTATCTCAGCAACTTTATGTCTTATACTTCTACCATATCTAACGCCAAATCTTCCTGCACTACCAACTTTCTTTGTTCCTGACATTTTATTGAGAATGTGATATAATTTCAAC
>DATDYQ010000021.1:0-2565 GCA_035288965.1 Candidatus Nanoarchaeia archaeon | reverse complement strand
GTTAATGGATTATTTCTTACATATTGATAACCGCCTTCAGTTGGTTTGAAGATTGGATCATTGCTAATGAATTTACCACTTGAAGGATTATAATATCTGGCATTGAAATAATTTAATGAACTTTCAATATCATGTTCTTTGCTTGCAAATCCATATTTCTCTTTTCCTTGAGATGAAAAACTTAACTCTTTTCCAAATGGAAGATAGTTAGCTTTAAAATTAACATTTCCAATGTTATCTGTTTCTAAACTTGTACTTCCAACATTATCAGATTGAAAGTAAATAACATTATTATCTTGTATCTTAGCTACTCTTCCAGCTGAATAAATATAACTTATTGGAGAATTACTTTCTACTTGAGCTAATTCAGAAGTTTGAGATACTGCTTGATTAACAACAAACATATCTTCATTTCCTGTAAATACATAATCAGTTGATTGATCTCCAGCTATAACTCTTATTGTTTGTAAATGAATTCCAGTTTGATAATTAATTATAAAAAACTTAGCTGTAAAATTACTTAATACTTCTTCCTGAATAACTTGTTGTAGATTATTAATAATAAAAGTTATTTTGTTAAAGTCTTGATTTAAATTATTTTGAACTAAAACTTGTAAACTATTTTCATTAACATTAACATCTTTTATTTCTATAGAAGATAATTGAGCATTAGAAAACGGCATAAATATAAGCAAAACTACCAAGAATATACTAATAACCTCTTTTTTCATATACTTATAATATTTAGATTAATTTAAATAATTTGCTAAAAATGCTCTTTAAAATAATCAAACATCAATATGTTACTACTTAATAGAAACTATAAAACGAAAGGTTTAAATACTTAAAAAAGAAGCATATATTATGGAAACAACTAATCATAATATAGAAAGAAAAGCGCCAGAAGATGCTTATATACTGTCTTACGATAACCCATATTCTCAAGAATTAATTAGAAAACTTAATGAAAGATTCATGGGAACAGAAGCAACATTTCCCCTATTTGAAGAAGGAGAAGTCTATGGTGGCGATATGGTAAGAAGAGCTGGTATTGAAACAATATTAGCAACCGATCCTAATTTAAAAAATTTACACATTAAACCTATAACTCCCTTAGATTCAGAATTATTATTGCAAGAAAGAAGATTGCCTAAGGGTGGATATTTTTATGAGTCTTTAGGTCTAATATTATATGATACTAGTGGAATTAATTCTAAAGAAGCTCGAGCTTTATATAAAAATTTAGGAGAAAATTTAGAAAGCCTAGATATAACTAATTCAATATTAAGAGATAGATTATTGATAGTTCGCCCTGGTTTGGAAAAAGATCCAACAATGCCTTATGGAATCAAATTTGTTGTTATTCCTGGATTAACTAAAGTGTATTCTCCTGATGTATTAAATTATGATGGAGAGCATAGTTTTGAATATGGCTTAGATCAAGGATTACCGCATGTTGAAGGATTGGACATTGGAAATAGAACAATTTGTCTACCAACTAAAGAAAGTAAAATTGGATTAAATGTTTTATCTAAAAAGCACAATTTAGAATTAGATGTTACCGAAGTAATTTCAAATGATAAATTAGTTAATCTTTATAATAGTATTACATTAGCTAAATATAAATAATAGATTATTTTATTTCAGGATACATAATATTTTCATGGCCAGTAGATCGTAACATTTCAGCAATTTTTTTATCATCCCCCCTGAATACTGCATCATATAATCTCCAATTTCTTCCACTCCTAGTAGTTGATCCAGCAAGTCGATAAAACTCTGCTTGTTGTCTAACGGCTCCCAAATGATAAAAAAGATTTGCTACACCTTTATCGTTTATCATTCCAGCTTTATCTGCTATATACTTGATAAAAGGAGAGCCATGATTGGGATAATTATTAATAAAATAATTCCTACCTTCTACATCGACTATCGCTGCTGCAACATCTCTGACAGCATATTCACGTGGTGTTCCTTTGTATAATGCGTCATTAAGTAAAATTTTTCCCCCTTCTGTAAATTTTGCCGCAATTCCATAACCTTCTTCATTTTTTGGAATAGAACCAAATTTAATTTTAGATTTTAATGCTTCATCTATAAATTGAAATCCTGGAGTTTCTTGTAATAGCTTAAATGCATCATCTAGAAGTTTTTGTTCTATTGAAATCTTACTTGCTGCCTTACTGAATAATCCTAAACCAGGGATTGGAAGAAGTAATCCCAATATGGGGTTTTTTGCCACCGAATTCAAGGGATCATCTTCATGTGAACTTCTTGTTTCAAAAATTTCTCCAGGGTTTTCATTAGCAACTCCACCAGAAATTACAGGACCATTAAGATATTTAAGATTTTCATTAAATTTACCAGAATATTTGCTGGAAAAAGATGTAGCAAGAGATCCCCACTCTTTACCACTCGGATCAGTTATTGTTAATGGATTATTTCTTACATATTGATAACCGCCTTCAGTTGGTTTGAAGATTGGATCATTGCTAATGAATTTACCACTTGAAGGATTATAATATCTGGCATTGAAATAATTTAATGAACTTTCAATATCATGTT
>DATDYQ010000020.1:0-14869 GCA_035288965.1 Candidatus Nanoarchaeia archaeon | reverse complement strand
TAGATTTAGAAACATTAAAAGGATGGAAGGAAGTTGCTGGATTACATTATAGGGGAGATCATGATTTAAAAGGACATCAAGAAGGAAGCAAGGAAAAATTAGAAGTAACTGTAAATGGAAAGAAGGTATTGCCTCATGTTTTAGAGTTAAGTTTTGGGGTTGATAGAAATATTTGGGCATTACTTGATTTATTCTTTAAAGAAGAAAAAGAAAGAACATTGTTTGAATTCCCAGCTGAACTTGCCCCCTTAGATTTAAGTGTTAATCCTTTAGTAAATAAAGATGGAATTGATGAAGAAGGAAGAGAAGTTTATGAAAGATTAAGAAAGAGTTTTAAAGTATTTTATGATGATTCAGGAAGTATAGGAAGAAGATATAGAAGAGCAGATGAAGTTGGGATTAAAGCTAATGTTACGATAGATCATCAAACAATGGAAGACCATACAATAACATTGAGAGATAGAGATAGCATGAAACAGATAAGAATAGATTTACAATTTATGGAAGAAAGAATTCAAAGATTTTTAAATGGTGAAGAATTAGAAGAACTTGGTGAAGTAATTAAGTAAGAGTAGTTAAAAAGGTTAATAATGCTTAAAAAGAAGGGGTGAGTTATGGTTAGAGTTGCAATTAATGGTTTTGGAAGAATTGGAAGAATGGTTTTTAAGCTTGGCATTAATGAGCCAGGAATTGAGTTTGTTGCCATAAATGATTTAACTGATGTAAAGACATTAGCCCATCTATTAAAATATGATTCTGTATTTGGAAAATTTGAAGGAACTATAGATACAACTAATGATTCTTTAATTGTAAATGGAAAACAAATTAAAATATTAGCTGAAAAGGATATTAATAAATTACCTTGGAAGAAATTAAACATTGATATTGTTATTGAAAGTACAGGATTATTTACAGATAGGGCAAATGCAAATGTTCATTTAATAAATGGAGCAAAGAAAGTTTTAATTTCAGCTCCTGCTAAAAATCCAGATATAACTATCGTTAAAGGAGTTAATGAGCATTTATATGATAAGAAAAAACACAATATAATAAGTAATGCTAGTTGTACAACTAATTGTCTAGCTCCGATGGTTAAAGTGTTGAATGATAATTTTGGAGTTGAATATGGATTTATGAATACAGCCCATGCTTATTCTAATGATCAAAGAATATTAGATTTACCGCATAGTGATTTGAGAAGGGCGAGAGCTGCTGCAATTAATATAATTCCAACTACAACTGGAGCTGCTGCTTCTGTTGGTGAAGTTATCCCTGAATTAAAAGGAAAGTTAGATGGATTAGCATTAAGAGTTCCTGTTCCAGATGGATGCATAAATGATTTCACCTGTGTTGTAAAGAAGAAAACGAGTGTTAATGAAATAAATGAATTGTTTAGAAGTGTAAGTAATTATCATTTAAAAGGAATCTTACAATATACAGATGAGCCATTAGTAAGTTCTGATATTATTGGAAGCAAATATTCTTGTGTTTTTGATTCTTTATGTACAAAAGTTATTGAGGGAAAATTCGTAAAGATAATGGGATGGTATGATAATGAATATGGATATAGTTCTAGAGTGATAGATTTAATAAAAATACTAATATGAAATTTAAAACAATAGATAATGTAAGTTTGAAAGGTAAAAGAGTTTTATTGAGAGTGGATATTAACAGTCCATTAATCAATAACAAAATTGTTGATAATGAAAGAATAGAAATTGCTTCTAAAACAATAAATGATTTACTGAGAAAAAAAGCAAGTGCTGTAATATTATCTTGGCAAGGAAGAAAAGGAGATAAAGACTTTACTTCTTTAAGTTATCATCATAAATTTTTAAATAAACATTGCAATGGAAGAGTAAAATTTGTTAAAGATGTTATTGGAAGGAAAGCAATTAATGCGATTAAACAATTAAAATATGGAGAAGCTTTACTTTTAGATAATGTTAGATATGTTAATGAAAAAAGTAAAAAATTAGTAAAAAAATTAAAACCTTTATTTGATTATTATGTTTTTGATGGATTTTCAGTAGCTCATAGAGATGTTAACAGCGTTACTGGATTCAAGAATATGAAAATATTAATTGGAAGAGAGATGCAGTATGAAATTAAACATTTAAATGAACTTGAGAAGTTTAAAAGACCTTTAACTTACGTTTTAGCTGGTAAAAAGCCAGATGATGTTATTCAGTTAATTGAAAGTAAAATAAAAGATGTTGATTATGTATTAACGGCAGGTGTTATAGGAGAGTTGTTTATTATAGCAAGCGGACATAAACTCGGTAAAAAAGAAAAGTTGTTTAAAAAATTGGGATATTTTAAATTAATTCCAAGATTAAAAAAATTATTAGCAAGCGGAAAGATTGAATATCCATTGGATATCGCAGTTGAAGTTAATAATAAAAGAAGAGAATTACAAATAAATGGATTACCTATAGATAAAATGATATGGGATGTTGGAGAAGAAACAATAAAACTTTATTCTCAAATAATTAAGAAATCAAAAACAATCTACTTAAAAGGAACATTGGGAAATTATGATGATAATATGATATTTAGCAAAGGAACAAAAGCAATATTAAATGCAGTTATTGAAAGCAAGGCATATAGTATTGTTGGGGGAGGAAATACAGCAGATGCTGTTGATAGATTTATTAATAGAAAAAGAATAAGTTATTTTAGTTTAAGCGGAGGAGCTTTATTAGAATATTTAGCAGGAAAAAAACTTCCTGGACTGGAGATGTTAAAGAATGCTAACAAATAATAAAGAATTGATGTTGAAAGCACAAAAAGGAAAATATGCTGTTTCTGCATTTAATATAAATGATATGGAGATATTGCAAGCTGTTGTTCAAGCTGGAGAAGAATTGAAAAGTCCGATAATAATAAGCACCAGTGAGGGAGCGATAAAATATGCTGGATATGATTATTTAGTTGAAATGGTAAGAATAGCTGCAAGAAATACTAAAATTCCTTTAACTTTACATCTAGATCATGGAAAAGATATTAATATTATAAAAAATTGCATTAAAAAAGGCTGGACAAGTGTGATGATAGATGCTTCTAGTTATGATTTAAGAAAAAATATTCAGATAACTAAGAAAGTTGTTGAATTATGTAAGAAAAAGAGAATTCCAGTAGAAGCTGAGCTTGGAAGATTAAAGGGAAAGGAAGATTTAGTCAATGAAAAGTTTAATTTTTTTACAAATCCAAATGAAGCTAAATTTTTTGTTAGAGAAACAGGAATAGATTCTTTAGCAATAGCAATTGGAACTGCTCATGGAGCTTTCAAGTTTATTGGAAAACCAAAGTTAGAATTTGAAAGATTAAAAGAAATAAGAGAAAATGTTTCTATTCCTTTAGTCTTACATGGAGCAAGTGAAGTTAATTATCATTTAATAAATTTAGCAAATAAATATGGAGCAAAGATAAAAAATGCAAAGGGAATTCCTGATTATGAGATTAAGAAAGCGATTAAATTAGGAATTTGCAAAGTAAATGAAGATACTGATTTGAGAATAGCGATGACAACTGCAATAAGAATGTATTTAGCTAAACATAGAGACGTTATTGATCCTAGAGAATATCTTGGAGCTGGAAGAGAAGCTATAGTTAAGGTTGCCAAACATAGAATAGAAGTTTTAGGAAGTAAAAATAAAGCTTAATATTTTACTGGATGAAATCTTGGATGTCTCTTAACTATTTTTTGTAAAGCTGAATAATGCATTAAACCTTGATGTGGGCCTATAAATTGAACAACAGAAGCTGCATTTATTGTACCCCAAGCCATTGCTTCTTTTACATCTTTTCCATAGAATAATGCTGCAACAAAGGCTGTTGAATAAGAATCTCCTACACCTGTTCTTTCTACTATTAGAGCAGGATATATTTTTTGAAAATAAAAATTATATCCATCATAACAATAAGAACCTTTAGGACCATCTGTCAATACTACTATTTTTGGACCTAGTTTTTTTGCTTTTATCATTAATTGTTTAATATTGCTTTTGTAATCATTAAATAAAGTTTGATATTCTTCTTTATTAAGGAAAAATGTTTC
This sequence comes from Candidatus Nanoarchaeia archaeon, assembly GCA_035288965.1. Taxonomy (GTDB): domain Archaea; phylum Nanobdellota; class Nanobdellia; order SCGC-AAA011-G17; family JAGVZF01; genus DATDYQ01. Next base: position 10,809 of record DATDYQ010000020.1, on the reverse strand, counting down.
TGACATTGATATTAATTTTGATATTCTCTTTGATCTTATTTGATGAGTTCCTGGATTGAAAGCTAGTTTAGCATTATATTTTTTTAAATATCTTATTAAATCTTTATATATAGATTCACAGCTTTTTCCCATTGAAGATAAATATACCCATTTTGATTTATCTAGTTGAGGAAGTTTATATTTTCTATGAATATGATAGATTAAAATTGTACGTTCTGCTTTATAATTTAATATAGTAGAAAAGTTCGATTCTTGTTTTTTATCTTTAGCAATGTATCTTGTTGAAACCTTTTCTTTTTTGAGTTCATTAAATATTTCACGGCCAATATCATCATTTCCGATTGTTGTGTAATAAGCAGATTTCATACCTAAACGCCTGGAGCCAATAGCATTATTGCTTGAATTTCCACCTATTAATTTTTTAACATATGTAACTGGAATTTTATCTGCATAATTTAACATTAATTGACATTTATTTGGAATTATAGAACAACTTACATGAGCCTCTTTAAGACCAACAAATAAATCCCTACTTGTATCACCTATTGCTATAATATCAAACAAGTTATCACCTCTCTATTGTTTTTAATTAAGTTGTTAATAAAGTTTTTGATTGTTTGTTAAGAATAATAAGAAAGGGCAAGATATATTCTTTTATGAAATTAGGCGATCTTGCCTTTTTTTCTATCAATATATTTTTTGGCTTTGTTTGTATCAATTGTTTGATGATAGTATACTAATCCAAATAGTGGAGATATAACTAAAGCACCAGCTGATGCTGCTAAACCAATTAATTTAATCCCTGGTGAATTTAGATGATATCCTATTGTTAAATCTGCGACTCCGATTAATGCTATAACTCCTATTGATGCAGGAACCCAACCAGGCATATTTCTTTCTTTATTAGAAATTCTTTGATTAATTTTTTCTTCTAATAAATTTACTTCGCTTTCTGAAGCTATCTTAACCAATTTTTCTAAAGATCTTGCTGATTTATCCCCTAGAAAATATTTTGGCAATATCGGGTAATCTACTACTTTATATGTTGTTTCTGTCATGAATTTATTATATTAGATAAATTTAAAAAGCTTTTTATTGCAAATGGTTAGTTTAAAATAGTCTGTTGTTTTTTATATTATAATGGATGATAAAGAAAGATTACAAAAAGTTAAGCAAGTTATTCAAGAATGGATGAATAAACAAGGACATGATCGGTGTTGGTATTATCCTGAGTTATTTAACGAGTTAATTAAAATTCTAGATATTAAACCTTCTAAAGAACCTTCTCTTCCACCATTGAAAGAATTTAAGAAAGGTTGTGAAAGATATCAAGAAGAAGAATATAAAAACATTTAAATAATTATATTATGTATTAAAATATATGAAAAACCAATATCTTTTGATTCTTATACTTATTTTAGTGATTTTTGTTATAGTTTTTTTAGCTACCTATAAAAATGAAGTAAATACTAATTCCAATAATAAAGAAATAATTGAATTAAGTGAACAAGAATGTAGGGATAGTGGTTATGATTGGGTTCATAAAGGTGGTTTATGTGTGGATAATTCTCCAAGCTATGATTGTGGTTATAGATGCGATAGTAAAACTAATGATTATAATAAAGCATGTTATTCTAATGATGAATGTGAAGGAAATTGTAATTGGATATACCCCCCCCAAGATTCAGATTCTGTTCCGAGAGATTCTGAAGGGTATTTGATTGGTAATTGTTCTATGTATAAATATTCTTCAGATCAAATTGGTAGTTGTATTGGTACCTTGCAAAAAAAGACCAAAATTGGACCTTCTATTGCTTGTCCTTAGTTTGTAGAAAGGTTTTTAACTTATTCTTTAATTATAGCTTTGTAAAATAGATTTTGCTATCACTTCTCACATTTCACATATTTCACACATGCGCGTGAGGTATATAAACGAAGCTTAGACATTACCTTTAATGCCAAGACTAAGTAAAAATCAGAAGAAATTAATCTTATTATTCCTCAAAATGGGCTTTTCTCTTAAAAGGATTTCATCATTTTTAGGTTTTGGTAAAACTACTATTTACTATTATTATAGAAAGATTAAAAGTCGAAAATATAAGGAACCCATTTACAGAATTAACTATTCTAGAAGAGAAGGAGAAATAGTTGGAATATTTACTGGTGATGGAAGCCAATATTATTACAAAAATTACGGGCACTATCATACAAATGTTCATTTTGGAGATGTTCTAGCTTATGTAGAGCATGTTAAATCTTTGTATGAAGGTTATTTTAATAAAAAATGGAGAATTTGGAGACAGGTTAAAGATGAAGGTTTTATATCATATAGATTAAGGGTAATTGATAAAAAGATATATTTTCATTTTTTTAATTATATTATTTATGATCCTAGAAGTAAATCGGACACGGTAAGATTAAGAACTTTAAAATTGCCCAGATCTTTTAAAATAGGTTTTATAAAAGGTTTAATAGATACTGACGGTTGGGTAGCTAAAAATGGCAAAGAAATAGGATTTTGTACAACATCAGAAAGATTAGCAAAACAAGTAATGATCTTATTTAAGGAATTTAACATAGAATCTAAATTACGATTGGAACATAGACCAAAACCTCGTAAGACCATGTTTATAATACGTGTTTCTAGAAAATCTGTAGATAACTTTTTAAATTTGATTAAACCATACAAAGCATTAAAGTTAGGGGCCGGTAATTCAGCTCGGTAGGCTTATGAAAATAAGGTCGAAAATGCTCCCATGGCATGGGAGACGATATAAAAATATTGCCCGCTATGCCTCGGGTTCAAATCCCGACCGGTCCATTTACGGGCCAATAGTGTAGTAGCTAACACGAAACGTTCGCAACGTTTAGACGCTGGGTGCGATTCCCAGTTGGTCCATGAAGACATTTATTGAACCAAATCTTCTAATTTATTAATCACTTTAGATCTATTTCTTAAAAGATATCTAATTGGAGGAAGTAAAATTCCATAAAGTGTTGCACAAGCTAAATCTGTACCGGCTGAAGCTGAAACTGCATCAAAACCTTTCTTTTGTAAGCAATATTGTGCTACTCCCCTAACTGCAGAATATGCTACTTCTCCAATGCCCATAAATGATGCATATTCTAATGCCTTTGAGGTTATTTTTTTGCGATCATAATGTCCGTTGGCTTTTAATTCCTTTTTATCTTTTAATGTAAGCAATCCTATGAATGGTGCCCAATAACTAGTTAGGGCAATAGCTGATGTAAGTGTGCTAACTGTAGCTGGATCACAACCATGTTTTTCTAGTAATTTGGCTGCTAAAGCACTTAATCCTGTAGATATAACAACACTTGCTAGATGATATTTAAGCGTTGGAAGTTCTTCTTGATAAATTTGTTTTATTTTTTTCATTTTCTTTACTACCTATTAATTATTATCAACATATTTATATTGGTAGTAATATTATACTACTACTATGAAGACCGAAGATTTCATCAAATTAGGGCTTTCTAATACTGAAAGTTTAATTTACTTAACTTTGTTGAGAGTTGGATCAATGGATGTTGGCTCTTTAGTCAAAGAAACTGGAAGGTATAAAGCAAATATTTATGATGCAGCAGAACGTCTTTGTGAAAAAGGATTAATTTCTAAGATTATAGAGAATAATAAAAGAATATATCAAATACAATCTCCCCATAACCTGATAGAGTTTATACAAAAGAAAAAAGAAGATTTAGAAGAACAGGAAAAGTTAGCAATTTCATTATCAAAACAGGTTCAATTATCAAAAAAACAAATACATTATATAGAAACAGCTGCGGTATTCAGAGGAATAGCAGGAGTTAAACATATTTATGCAGACATAATAGAAAATAAGTTGGATTATTTGGTTTTTGGTAGTCCTCAAGAATCAGAAAAAATAGTTCAAGAATATTATTGGAAAAATCTTCATACAAAACAAAGAGCATTTAATATAAAATCTAGAATGATATTTCATAAATCATTGCGACATTGGAAAAAAATTATCCCTGTAGATATAATAAAGCTTAAATTTTTAGATCATGATTTTGAGCCATTAACTGAAACTACAATATATGGAAATAAAGTATCATTTGTTGTTTGGATAGAAAAACCGATAGTAACTATAATAGATAATGGACATGTTGCAGCAACATTTAGGCAAATATTCGAAATTATGTGGAAACAAGCTAAAAAATAGAGTGACAAAGATTTAAATACAAGGTTCCATTATCGTAATAAAAGAGGGGTGAAAAATTGAATATTAAAAAGAGTAAACCTAGTACTTTAGACGATGAAGCAATCCAAGATTTATCTCGAGCTATAAGACGCGGCTGGAGATCTAAGTAAGCTTTAAATATTTTTTTATCTTCCTTTATTTATGATAAACAGGAAAGGAATGCTTGAATTAGAGAAAGGAAAATCTGTTTCTGAGTTAATGGAGAATGTTGGTAAGAATTGTTGTGATAAAATTGTTAGAAAATTTGTAACTAAAGGAAAGAAATTTGTTATTCTATGTGGACAAGGAAATAATGGTGGAGATGGATTTGCTTTAGCAAGACATTTGAAAAGATATACTGATGTTAGTGTAATATTCTTAGGAAATAAAGATAATTTAGATGATGAAGCAAAAACTAATTATTTTAAAATATTAGGAAATGTAAAAAATGATTTAACATTAATAAAAAAAGCTGATTTCTTAATAGATGCAGTATTAGGAACTGGTGTAAAGGGAAGTTTAAGAGAACCAATAAGAAATGCTGTTAATTTGTATAATGAATCAAAGGCATTTAAAATTGCGATAGATATTCCAAGTGGTATTGATCCTGATGGTAATGAAAATAGTGATTTAATTGCTGAACCTGATTTAGTTTTTGCAATACATGATATAAAAGAAGGAGCTTTAGATTATGAAAGTAAAACCATAATCGTTGATATTGGGCTTTAAATTTACTTTGAAATATCTTGGGTTAATGTTTTATTCAATATTTGATCTTCCAGAGATATTTTAACATAAGTGCTTAAAGAACCTTTCAATTTATATTCTACCCGTTTTCTATTACATTCTGCAATTATTTCATTTAGGTTTCTGTCTGCTTTTGATATTTGTTCACTTAACCAGAGAACGGAATCTATATTCTGCTCGTTTAGAATTACTTTTCTTTTTTTGTATTTATATTCTTCATTTCTCCGGAAATGTCTGAAATTTGGATTATATGGATGTTGCTGGTCAGTTGTTATTAGTGTTTTTCTTGTAATTGGTTCTATTGTTAAAGCAAGTATAGATTCTTTGCTTTGATCTCGGTGAACAAATGCGTAATAAGGTTGATCTTGATTATAACCTGGAGTAAATTTATTTGGTACAACTATTCCTTTAGTATAATCTATATATATTATTTCTCTATCTAACTGAGATAATCTCTTTTTCATAATAATATTGATAGAGTAAGATTTATAAAGTTATCTTTAGAACTCTATTTAAAAGAGATGATAAAAGCAATAATCCTTGATGTTGACGATACTATTTTAGATTATAGTAGGAATGCTACTAAAATTTATATAGAAGCTTCAAAAAACTCAAAAGTTAAAGCTCCTAGGAAAAATTTAATTAATAAAATGTATGGTATACCTTGGAAAGTTTCTTCTAAAAAATTATATCCTGGGCTGAATAAAAAGAAATTGATAAGATTAAGAAATGAATTAGATTATTTATTTAGGATAAATGTTCATAGATTTAAATTATTTAATGGAGCGTTGCATAGTTTAAGAGAGTTAAGGAAATGCTATAAGCTTGGGTTGATAAGTTCTAAACCCCATAAAATTATGTGGATGATGTTTAACCATATTCACTTTCCAAAATGGTGGTTTGAATTTATCTATGCAGCTGAAGATTTGAGATATGACAAGCCAGATGGGAGAGCTTTTAGTAAAGGATTAAAGAAATTAAATTTAAATAAACATGAAGTTATATTTGTTGGAGATAGTATATATGATGCTAAAACAGCAAAACATGCTAAGATCAGATTTGTATCTGTTTTAACTGGGCATTATAGTAAAAGAGATTTTTTAAAGTTTGGAGTTAAGAAAAATAATATATTAAAATCTGTAAAATATTTGCCAAGATGGGTAGATAAAAATGACTGATTGTTTATTTTGTAAGATAATTAAGAAAGAGATTAAAAGTGATGTAATTTATGAAGATAAAGAATTTATTGCTTTTCTAGATATAAATCCAGTAAATAAAGGACATACATTAATAGTTCCAAAAGAGCATTTTGATACATTTCTTGATTTAGATGAGAAACATTTAGATAGATTGATGCATTTTGTCCAAAAAATGAGTAAAGCTATAGTTAAAGCTACTAAATCAGATGGGTTTAATCTTTTATTAAATAATAAGAAAGCTGCTGGGCAAGTAATTGATCATGTCCATTTTCACATTATTCCTAGAATGAAAGATGATGGATTAAAGCATTGGCCACATAAAAAGTATGAAAATGATGAAGCTAAGCAAATTGTAAACGAAATAAAAAGCTTTTTATAAGGTATTTTAGCCTTTTTCTTCAAGCCTCTGTAGCTTAACCTGGTATAGCATTGGTTTCATGAGCCAAGGGTTGCCGGTTCAAATCCGGCCAGAGGCATTACTGATAAGTGGTTACAAATCGAAAGGTTTATAAATAGTGAAATATTACTAATTTTATCAAAATTAAGGAGAAATAAAATGTTTGAAAAAATAACAAACTCAAGATTAGGAAAAGCTGTAACATTAATAACCGCATTAAGTTTAGCAAGTTTAACTGGATGTTCAGAAAAAAAAATACCAAAATCAGAGTTTTATAAAAATAAAGACCGCACTATAGCAGAAGTTTATCCATGGGGAAATTTGATGTTAGTCGATATTGATTTGGATGGAAAAGTCGATTCGATCAGATGGCCACCACAAACTGATAACAATGTTAATTTATTTGTAGCTCCAGGTTACGAAAAAAATAGCTATGGTGATTCACTGATTGGTGGAAGAACTTTAATAATGCCAGATAGTCTTAGAGAAGCTGCATCAAGAGTAATGAGATATCAAAAAGATTTAAGTTATCAAATAGCTAAAGCACGGGGCATAGTTATTGAATAAATTTTAAATTAAACAATATTTTTCTTTCTATCTTCTAATAATTTTTTATAATAATGTTTGCCCCATTTCTTAATTTGAGGTTTTTTAAGATGCATTAAATAATCTGCTATTTTTTGTCCAGCAAGTATTTCTGGAAGAATAACAAAATCTGCTCCTTTTTTGTATAATTCAATAACATCTGGAACTGTTTTTGCTGTTAAAAATATTGTCATGCTTTTATTTTTTCTTTTAATTTTTTCTAATAATATTAAATTATTATCTATTGATGGCATAGTAGAGATTAACATAGAGGGTCTAATTTTATTTATTCTTTTAATTATCTCTTCATCTGAAGCGTCTCCATATATACAATCAACATTTTCATTCTCTAATCTTTGAATAACATCGGGGTTGTAATCTATAACTAGGAATTTCTTCTTTGTGTTTTTTAAATATTTTATTATGTAAGCTCCTGTTCTGTTACCTCCAAGAACAATGATATCATATCTTACATTTTTACTGATAATTGATGTTGTTAAAGCATTTTTCTTTTCGAATATTGTTAGATATTTTCCAAATTTTTTATACAACCTTTCCATATTTGATATTAAATAAGTAGAGATTACCATTGTTAAAACAGTTATGATAACAATTAATGATGATGTTTCTTTTGATAGATGGCCAGAAGATAAACCTAAGCCAGATAATATTAAAGCAAACTCTGAAACTTGCGCTAATAACATGCCGATAAAGAAAGATGTTCTTTTTTTGAAATTAGTTGTACGCATTATAATTAAAGCAAGTAATGGATTACCAATTAATACAAATAAGCTTAAAATTATCAATTGAGGTAACATATTACTAACTGTTGAAAATGTAATTTGCATTCCAAGAGAAACAAAAAATATTGTTGAAAAGAAATCTCGTAAAGGTTTCATCTTTGATATTATTTCTACATCATATGTAGTTGAGGCAAGAGCGATCCCAGCTAAAAATGCTCCAATAGCAATAGAAAATCCTAAGCCAAATGCAAGAATAGCAAAAAAGAGACAGGCAGATATTGATGCTAAAAATAATATTTCTTGAGATTTAGCAAATCTTCTAAACATAATTGGAAAAATAAATCTTGTAAATAAGTAAAAGATAAATATTAAGATTAAACCTTTGATTAATGAATATAGATAACCTAGAGAACTTTGATTATTTAGTGTAGATAAAAATAATAAGAATAATATGGCAATGATATCTTGAATTATTAATATTCCAATAGCTATTCTTCCATGTAACGTGTCAATTTGATCTTTATCTGATAATAATTTAATAACAATAACTGTACTTGAAAAAGCTAATCCTAAACCAAGATATAATGATTCTATTCTTGTAAAACCTAATCCTAACGATATTAAAAATCCTACAAATCCAGTAAATAAAACTTGAGATAATCCTGAAAATATTGATATTTTACCAAATTGCTTGAATTTTCTTATATCTAGTTCTAAGCCTACTACAAATAATAACAATGCAATTCCTATTTCAGATAATGCAGCGATATCTGCTGAATCTTTGATTAAATTTAGGATACTAGGACCGAGTAATATTCCTGTTAGAATATAAGCTGGAATTGTTGGTTGTTTTATTAATCTGAATAAATAAGCAATTATTGTAGCTACAATTATCATTAAAGAAATATCTAATAATAAAGAAGATTGTATTCCAGATAAAAATATTGCCATCTTTTTTTAAATAGATTTATAGAAGTTAGTATTTAAAGTTTTTTATTATCATCTAAAAAATCTTTCAACTTATTTAAAGCAATTCTTCTCATGCTTATTGCATTTTTTTCTTCTCTATCCATTTCTGCAAAACTTTTAGAATATCCATTTGCTTGGAAAATAGGATCCCAGCCGAAATTTGATTTAGCAATTGGTTGAACAATTTTGCCTTTTATTGAACCTTCAAAGAAAGATATTTCATTATTCTTTGAATATCTGATAATAGTTTTAGCCTCTGCTTTATCATTTCCCAGTTTTTTAACTAGATTATATATTCCTTCATTTCCTATGGTTTCCATAAACCATTTAATTAATGGACCCGGTAAACCATTAAGGCAATCTAGATATAATGATGTGTCTTCAACTATGAACTCTGCTTTTTCATGCTTTTTTGCTTCTAATAATTTTGCTTTAATAATATTTTTTGGATCAATATCTTGTATTTCTATTAAACTTATGTTAAGTTGATCAACATTTTTAAAAATAGCTTTAACTTCTTCAAACTTATTTTTGTTTCCAGTTATGAAGTAAAGTGTCATGAACTTATTTCTTTGCAAGTGTTATTTCTATTGTGCTTACTCTTACTTTTTTGCCTTCTTTGTTTTCAAATTCTTCTGAATCTATCTTTAAGTTTTTCACTTCAACATTGTTTTCCAAGAATCTTTTACTTGCAACTTCTGCTACATCAACTGCTCTTGCTATAAACTTTCCACGTGCCTTTATCATTACTTCTGGGGCATTTTGTGTGGTAAACTGCATAACAACTCCAGTGACATAATTCACTAGTCCAAATATAGCTCGAAACTAACATCTGTTAAACGGTTTTAAGCCAATGAAGACTGTATGCTCATCACTCCCAGATCTTTCTCCCTGTGTCATTTTTGTTGCCTCCGACCATATTAATATGGTCCACCTGTCTTATTAATCTCTCTTGTTTTCTGTTTATATTAAAACCTATAAGGGAGTAAAAATTTATAATACTTTCCTTTTTACAAATACTTAAAACATAATATGGTTTTCCGATATCCCCACTCTTTATTCCACATGTTTTTGTTGTATAAATTGTAGGATAGATTGATAAAGATATAAGTAAATTTTGTACCAATATTATTAAATCATAATTTGTATTAAATCCTTTTATAACTCTGGATTTACTTATTGGATAATTAGAAACATGCCCTTCACTATCAAAAAATCCTCGTAAAAATGCTGATTTTATTTTTGTAGTTGAATCTAATAAAATATTTCTATCAAAGTTTTTTAAAAATATTGCTGCTTCTTTAGAATCTATATAGGTTAGATATATTAACTTTCTACTTTTTATATAAATATCTGGTTTTTGAATTTTAGTTAAAAATCTTGCTTTAAAACCACTCCATCTTTCTATTGTTTCTTTAAATTTTTCAGCAAATTCTTTATCTGTAACACCTAACATAACCCTTCTTTGTTTTACTGAAACATGACCATCTCCATAAACAACACCTAGAATATATCCTAGATCTTCTGTCAAGATTTTAGAGCTTTCTGGAAGTCTTTTTATTATTAATTCGGCTGCAATTCTTGATGCTTTTGGCTGAGTTAGTTTATTCATTGCTCTCATTCTTTCAACATTTTCTTTAGAATTACAAGCTTCAATTCTTTTTTCTGAAAAGTAATAAGGTTTTCTGCCTTTGTTTATCCAATTTTCTATAGCGCTTCTTGTTGGATACTTTAAAATTTTAGAAATTCTTAGACTTCCATATCCTTTTTTATGCAATTCCATTGCTTGATAATAATCTTCCAATGAATATCTATATTTGAATGGCATAAAAACATTGTAAAAACTTCATTTATATAGCTCACGCGCATGTGTGAAATATGTGAAATGTGAGAAGTGATAGCAAAATATAGTTCTTAATATATAGAATTTATTCAATGAAGGTTTT
>DATDYQ010000019.1:0-24888 GCA_035288965.1 Candidatus Nanoarchaeia archaeon | reverse complement strand
CTAAAATGAAAAAAATAATCAAACAGTTATTTTTATGGTATCTCATTTTCGTTATTGTAAAATCTGTCCTATCTTACTTTATTTTAGCTCCTACAGAATTTAATGATGGTTATATATATGCAAAGATAGCAAGAAGTTTTTTTCATACTTTGGAATTCTCAGTTAGCGGTAATCCAATACACCGTTATCCGCCGATCTATCCTATAGTTTTATCTGTATCATATATTTTCAATGACATGACTATTGTTTATTTTGCAATGAAAATTATTAATTCTATAGTAAGTTCTTTAATAATATTCCCCGCATGGCTCCTTTCAAGAGAATTTTTTACTGAAAAAAAAGCTCTTATAGCAGCAATACTAGTATCTGTAATACCATCAAGTTTTGCTTACAGCTTTTTTATTATGTCGGAGAACTTAGCATATCCGTTATTCCTCTTTGCTTTCTATTTTTCATATAAATCCTTTACAGAAAAAACCTACAAATGGAATATTTTAGCGGGGGTTTTTATAGGATTAAGTTATTTAACCAAAGGCCTTATTGTTATGCTTTTACCGGCAATAATCTTTACTTTTCTAGTTCTATCTTTTAAAAATGGTTTTGATTTATCAGAGACCAAAAGAAAAATAGTAATGGTATTTTCATCTTCTATAATAATTTTTCCATGGTTGTTTAGAAATATATCTATATTTGGTAATTCCATATTCGGACTATTTGGCAGTTATTCAACGCAGACTCCACAAAACCTCTACATCACACAATTTCAATCATTTATCTCCTGGCCGGTTATTTATTTAGGATTCTTAATGATGTCAACAGCTTTTATCTTTTTCCCGATGAGTTTTTATATCATTAAAAAAAAGGAAAATCTGACTTTCAGTTTGCTATATTTTACCTCTATAATTTCATTGCTTATTATTTTAGCTAGCCATAATTTAGGAGGAATAATGTATGAAACTTTTTTTCCATGGTTAACAGGTAGACCGCAGGGAAGATTATTGGATATTATATTGCCGTTGGTATTTATCTCAGGTATGTTAGGTTTTGATATTTACAAAAAACAGAAATCTAAACTATTTAATTATATTTTAATAGCATCTTTATTTATTTTAATATTTTCAACACAATTAATTTTCTTTCCATTATTTCCAATAAACAATGTTTCATTGGCATGGATGGGTGCAATAAAATATATATTTGATTTATTGTCTTTTTCTTCAATGTTGTCTTTTATATTATTCTCAGTTTTATTCTTGATGATAATATTGTTTTTCTATATTTCACATATAAAAAATAAATTAAAATTTAATAAATTATTGCCTTATTTTATCATTTTCTTTGTACTAGTGAGCATGTTAAATTTTACAATCATATTTTTCAACTCTAAAATTTATTGGCATGATGGAGAGCAAATGCAGTTGGGGTTGTGGTTCAATTCCTATGATAATGAAAAATCTGTAGTTTTATTTGACAAGCAGGCATGTACAGGGAAAATTCTTAAGACCGACCAGTCAACACTTTGTGAAATCCATTCATCGGCAACGATAATGGGGTTCTGGATGAATGACGATATAATTATTAGCGATATACCAAATAATCTAGATAAAATAGATTATATCATAACTAGAAATATTTTAAATCTTCAACTAATTAAAGAATCAGAATCAGGAATAAAAATATATAAAACTAAAGCTGTTTAAATTTATAATTTCTAACAAGATTATACAAATCCCACTCATAAGAATATTTAAATAATCTATGTTTCCATCTAAAATTAGCGGATAAATTAAATAAAGGAACAAATACTTTGTATAAAATTCTATTTTGTAATGATCCCAATCTTGTTTTTTTATATTTTTTAGAGTAAAAATTCAGTCTATGTATGAAATATCTAAACCTTGCAATTGTAGAAAGAGCTTCTAATTCTTTATCATATCCATTTTTTAACCACGGATTATTCCTATTGAAAGAACCATCCCATTCACTCCATTCCTCTAAAGAGTTAGCCGGTTTAAAACCAAAATCAATAGCCTTTCTGTACAATGTAGTGCCAGGATAAGGATAATATATGCCAACAACATTAACCTCTACTTTGTTGCCATAGCTCATTATCTCATCAATAAAATCCAATGTTTTATGCATCTCTCTTTTAGTTTCATCAGGCAATCCAACCATAAAACTCAATACAGGCATTATCCCAAACTTTACGCATTTTTTAACAGCTTCCCTAACTTCATCTACAGTATTTTCTTTATGCATCTTGGCTAATGTAATATCACTGCCGCTTTCTCCTCCTATGGATAAATAAGCACAGCCACTGTCTTTTAACAATTTCATCTCCTCATCAGTAAAGCTGCACAGATAATCCGCCCTACAGGCAGAATCCCAGCTAAATTTCCAGCCATTTTTAATTATTCCCTTTAATATTTTTATATTTCTCTCTCTTCCAACAAAGAAATTATCTTCAACAAATTTTATATGCTGCGGATTGTATCTTTCTACAATATTTTTTAAATCACTTAATACCTTTTCGCTGCTTTTGCCTCTCCAAGTTAATCTATGATAAAAGCTAACATAACAAAAATCGCACCTATAGGGGCATCCTCTGCTAGTTTCATAGCTAAATGTCCCGCCAGTATCCTCGACATAATCATTTACATCCACTAATTCATAACCAGTCTCTAATTCAGAAGGATCAATAAAAGTGCTTCTTTCAGGATTTGTTATTACCACCCCATTCTCTTTGTAAGTTATTCCCTTTACATCTTTTAATGATCTTCCCGCCTTAAGTGTCCTTACTATATCTAATAAACTTTCTTCAGCTTCTTTCTTAACAACAATATCTACATATCTATTCTTTATTGTTTGCTCAGGAAAGAAAGATGCGTGCGGTCCGCCCCATACCAATGGAACAGAACTCCTTTCTTTAATATATTTTGCAACCTCTAACGCTTTTTTTAAAGGTTGACCTGTCATGCTGCTTATTCCTATACAAATATAATCATTAAAATTTACATTCCTATAATCAGAATCTTCTTTTTGCATATCAAGTATTTCAGGTTCAAATTTATGTTTCTTCAAATAAGCACCCAAAGCTAATAAAGCCAAAGGAAATCTTGGTGCAGAATTTTTTTCAGATGCAAAAATTAACAACACTTTATTTGTTTCTAACTTATTATTTTCAACTTCCGTTCTATTTTTCATTTGCTGCTGCATTTTAATAAGTTAACAATAGTTAATAATCAAGATCTTTTATTTATATATCTTACTTAAATTTTCCTTCCTCTAATAATTAATCCTATACCATAGGGCAGCCAGTTAAACAATTTATCTATGTAAAAAAGGTAAGACATTAGAGGATATAATTTCTCAAATTTTCTAATCTTCATATTGATCATTTCATTTTTTCTCTCATTACTGATTTTTTTCTTTAACATTTGTGAGTAAATATATTTAACATAAAATCTCATTAATGGAAAGCCGTAATAATTAATTTTTTCAACTTTAAATCCATGTTTTTCAAATAATTTTACTAATTGATTTTTATTATACCTTCTAACATGCCCAGATAATTCATCATTAAAATCCCAAAGTTTTGGATTTGCAGGAACAGTAACAACACAAACTCCGTTCTTTTTTAAAACTCTGTTTAATTCTTCAACTACCAGATAATCTTCCTCTATATGTTCAAGAACCTCTCCACAAATAACCCCATCAAAAGACCCATCAGGGAAGTCCATTTTTAAAACATTCATCTTTTTAACTTTATCATCGACATTTAATCCCCTAGCTTTTCCATTTTTCATTAGCTCTTTAATGTTTATATCAGATAAATCAATGCCAGTAGTATCATAACCGTATTTAATCAATTTAAAAAATAGATTTCCAACGCCACAAGCGGCATCTAAGACCCTGCTTCCTTTTGGAAGGTTAAGCATATCCAATATTAGTTTCTGCCTAAACTCGTGTTTTGGTCCGGAAAATACAGGGTCCTTTTCCAAATCTTCACAATTAAGATTCATGTTTCTAAAACAAATACAAAGTTATTTAAGTTTTTGCTATAGAAAATAACCCATGAAAGTTGTCATTACAATCCCAGCATATAACGAAGAAAAAACAATAGGCAAGGTTATTAGGGATATAAAGAATGTTATGCATAAAACAGATTATAACTATGAAATTATTGTTGTAAATGATGGAAGCAAAGATAAAACCAAGTTCATTGCAAAAGAATCTGGAGCTATAGTATACTCAAATCATATAAATTTAGGTTTATCAGAGACATTTAAAATAGAGATTCAGAAATGTTTGGATTTAAAAGCAGACATAATTGTTCACACAGATGCAGATGGTCAATATTTAGCAAAAGATATACCAAGACTAATAAAAGAAGTAGAAAACGGAAATGATTTGGTTCTAGGCAATAGATTTATGGGGGGGATAGAATATTTACCAATTATTAAAAAACTAGGAAATAAAGCTTTTTCAAAAGTAATCTCAAAAATAGTTCAAAAAAAAATAGGGGATTGCCAGACAGGTTTTAGGGCATTTACAAAAGAAGTAGCTGAAAATATAGAAATAATATCTAATTTTACCTACACCCAAGAACAAATTATTCATGCAGTTAAAAAAGGGTATAAGATAAAAGAAATACCAACTTATTTTGCCAAAAGAGAAAGCGGAAAAAGCAGATTATTTTCAAATCCCTTTGGATATGCAATTAGAGCATGGACAAATTTATTTAGGCTCTATAGGGATTACGAGCCTTTAAAATTTTTTAGTATGTTCGGATTCTTGTTCATTTTTACAGGATCAATTATAGGTTTTTGGTTTGTTTTTTTGCACATTACAAAGGGAATTCAAGGTCATTTAGGTTTAATGATGTTAATGTTCTTGTTAATAATTGTTGGAATACAAATCTTCTTATTTGGGTTTCTGGCGGATATGCAGAGAAACAGATTAAACTAATACCGAATCTCATTTTAGAATAATAGCAAACTTTTTATAGGACTCTTTATTCTGCTTTAATATGAAACCTCGCTACAAAAAGGTGTTACTTTGTATGCCTCCTCTTCCAGGTGTTTATGGAGCTCCAGCATCTCCCCCAATAGGATTGGGTTATTCTGCTGAATTCTTAACTCATCATAAGGTTGAGAATGATGTATTAGACATGAGATTTCCAGATACAAACAAGTGGGAGAATCTAAAAGATAAAATAAAAGAATTTAATCCAGATTTAATCGGATTTGCTGTTCATACTTATAGGCATGATGTTCCTTACTCTTTAGTTTCAGAAATTAAAAAATTAAACCCAAGTATAAAAATCATTTTAGGTGGGCCGCATGCATCAACAATACGTGCACAGATATTAGAAGAATCAGAAGCAGATTACGCCTTATCATATGAAGCCGAAAAAATATTATTGGATTTATGTAACGGAGTTCCTCTTGAAGAAATTAAAGGACTAATTTATAGAGACAAAGCAAAAATTAAATCAAATCAGGATGCACCATTTTTAGATTTAAACCAGATACCATTTCCAAAATATGAAAAATTTCCATTGAAAAAATATGTGAGAAAACAAATTAATATAGCTTCTTCAAGAGGTTGTCCGTATTCATGTACATTTTGCTCTATTAAAACCACAGTTGGAAGGCCTGTAAGGATTAGGACTCCTGAAAGCGTAGTTGAAGAAATAGAATATTGGTATAATAAAGGCTATAAAGATTTTGATATAATTGACGATCATTTTCTACATAATAAAGAAAGGGTTGCAAAAATATGCGACAAGTTAATAGAATCAAATATGAAGGATTTACATTTAATTTGTGGAAACGGAATCCGGGCAGATAAGGTAGATAGAGAAATATTAAAGAAGATGAGAATAGCAGGGTTTAAACAATTTTCAATAGGTGTTGAATCTTCAAATAATGAAGTGTTAAAAAGAATGAAGAAAGCAGAAACAGTAGAACAAATAGATAATGCTATTAAATTATCTTGTGAAGCTGGAATTGATGTATCTTTGATGTTTATAGTGGGTATGCCGGGTGAAACTAAAGAGGATATTAAAAATTCTATAAAACTGGCAATGAAATACCCAGTAAACAATGCTAATTTTTACAATCCAATCCCATTCTTAGGCACAGAATTATATGAGTATGTAAAAGCAAATAATTTATTCGTAGTAAAACACCCAGACTATTTGAATAATATGGCACATTTCGATGATCCAATATTCGAAACACCGGAATTTCCCATTAAAGAAAGAAAAGAAATGTTAGTATTAACAAAGAAAGCTGAAAAAGAAATATTAAGAAGAACATTTGCTAGGAAATTAAAGAAATATAGTATTATAGGAGAGGTATCATCCCATATAATCTTTTTTAAACCTGTATATAAACTGCTTCAGCAAGCAAATATGAAATCCCACACATTAAAAAAAATACTTGTATATCTGGCAAATAGGTTTGACTTAAGAAGGATGGAAGCAGTAAGATAAATAAAATCTTAGTGATCAATATGAAACTTTGCTATAAAAGGGTTTTACTTTGTATGCCGCCACTTCCAGGTGTTTATCAGGGAGTTCCACCAGCACCTCCAGGAGGGATAGGTTACTTATCAGAAGTATTGTCACAAGAAAATATTGAAAATGATGTAATAGATATGCGTCTAGGTTATACATTAGAAGACTTAAAAAACAAAATCAAAAAATTCAAGCCGGATTTAATAGGATTCACAGTTAATACATACAGATATGACGTTCCATATTCTTATATATCCTCTATAAAGTGCAAAGATTTTGATATTATGGTTGGAGGACCACAAGCTTCAGTAGAAAGGAAAAAAATATTTGAGGAGATAGATGTGGAATATGTTACAAAATTCGGCGGAGAAAAATTAATAGTGGAATTATGCAAAGGAAAACCATTAGAAGAAATTAAAGGGTTGATATATAAAAAAGATAAAGAAATTATAGAAAACCCTGATGAAATAGATTTAGATTTAAGCAAACTGCCATTTCCAAAATATAAAAAATTTGAATTAAATAAGTACATAAGAAAGCAAATTAAAATTTCCACTACACAAGGTTGTCTTTACAAGTGCACGTTTTGTAGTGTAGCAGCAGTAACAGGCAGAAGATTAAGAATAAAGGACCCTTCACTAGTAATAGAGGAGTTTAAATATTGGTACGACAAAGGATACAGAGAATTTGATATTGTGGATGATAACTTTATTTTTGATAAGCAAAGAACTTTAGACATCTGCAATGGATTAATAAATAATGGGATTAAGAATTTAGACATAACCTGCGGAGGGATTAGGGCAGATAGTGTAGATAGAGAAATTCTAGAGAAAATGAGAATAGTGGGTTTCAAGCAGATTTCTTTTGGTGTAGAAGGTGGAAATAACAAAATGCTAAAATTAATAAAAAAATCAGAAACAATAGAGCAAATAGAAGAAAGTATTAAGATAGCATGCGAATTAGGATTTGATGTTTGTTTATTCTTCATAATAGGAATGCCTGGAGAAACAGTAAAAGATGTAAAAGATTCATTTAGATTAGCGTTAAAATATCCAATTAACAATGCAAATTTTCACAATGCTGTGCCAACACCAGATACAGAACTATATGATTATGTTGTAAAAAATAATTTATTTGTAGTGAAACACCCAGATTACCTCAATGATATCTCTCAATTTGAAGGGATGCCAATATTCGAAACACCAGAATTTCCATTAATAAAAAGATTGGAAATGTTAAAGCAAGCAAAAAAAATCGAGAAGGAAGTATTAAGAAGAACATTTGCTAGGAAATTAAGGAGGTATAGTATCTTGGGAGAGATATCTTCCCATATAGTTTTCTTCAAGCCTTTTTACAGTTTTCTTCAAAAATCAATGAGGTATTCTAAAACCGTAAAAAAAACACTTGTTTATTTTGCCCGTAGGTTTGATTTAAAAGGAATGGAAACCATCAGATAAGACTTTTATAAATTTTAATATAGTTTTTACCCATCTTTTCAGATGAGAAATCATTTAGTACTTTTTTCCTATTAAATTTACCCATTCTCTTCATTAAATATTCATCTTTGGCTAAATATTTAATTTTTTCCGAAAATTCCTTTATATCATCCATTTTGCATAAAAAACCACCTTTCCCATCAATAACTAATTCTGGTAATGAGGAATAATTAGTTGTAACAACAGGTTTTCCACATGCCATGGCTTCAGCAACACTCAATCCAAAACTTTCTAATCTTGATGGGGATAAAAAAATATCACAATCATTATAGGCTTTTATTAAGTTATCAACACTTAAATTTCCTAAGGAAATTATATTTTTTTCTGAGAAGACTTTTTTTGTTCTCAATCCAGATGTATGATATAAAACAAAATCATCGCCAAGTTCTTTCATAATTTTAGGCAATAAATCTATGCCCTTTCTCTTAATTAAATTCCCAACAAATAATAATTTTGTTTTATCTCCACTATTATTATCTTTTTTTATGGGTTTAAACTTCTCAATATCAATACCCGGATAAATAACTTTAACATTTTCATATCCAAAAATTTTTTTTATAGATTCTTTGGAGTGTTCACTTAAAGCAATTATAGAATCTGCATTTTTCAGGGATTTCTCAACATATTTTTTAACAAAAAACTTATGATATATCTTTTGTAAATTTGTAGTATATTTTTGGTAAGCAGGATCTAAAACACAATGAAACAGAGTAGTTACAATAGGTTTTGATTTTTTATCCACAACAAAACCAACATCCTCGCTTGTATGTATTATATCACCATTAAATTTAAGATTTTTAAAAAACACCTTGGGAGGGACATATCCTAAATATCTTGGAGTAAGGATAGATTCAACATCTAAATTAAGCTTTTTTAAAGTATTATAAAGTGAATTAAAATAAACTCCACCACCAGCTTCAACCTTTTTGCAAAATAAAGATATTTTCATTTTAACCTATGGTATTTTATCCTATTTTTATAATGATTAGCAATTTCATTTAGTGTCATAACTTTATATCCTTCTGATTTTACAAATTCAAAAATTTCATTTAAAATATTTGTTTTAAATCCCTCGAAAATAGGATGACCATATAAAATAGCAACATTATTTTTTAATATTTCATCCTTTACAATTCTAACAGTTTCATCTTCGCTCTTTCCATTGGCATATAACCATTCAATTATTGGAATAGTAAACGGAGAACCGATAACATTAAGTGGTATTTGCATATGTTTATACTTCTTACCTATATATTCCGGATAAAAAGGTTCTTTATAATAAATGTCACTGCAATATTTTATTTTAAACTTATCTAATAAATCTAAGACATTTTTATTCCATTTAAATCCTGGAGAAACAAACCCATCCGGATTTCCAAATAGTCTTTTAAAAGGATGATAGGATGCTAAAAAATCTTTTTCTAATTCATCATAGCTTAAATTATCTAAACCCCGATGCCAAATCATATGATTCATCCCACCATGCAATCCCAACTCATGACCTTCATTTTTTATTCTCTTTAACATATTTATATTGGATAGACCAACATTAGGATTAATCAACATAGCTTTCAAAAGTCTAAAATTTCCAAGCTTCTGTCTTATTGATATTTTTCTGATATCAGGAGAAGTTGTATTTTTCTTCATTTTTATAAATTCTTTTAAATCAAAAACCTTGCCCATGTTAATATAGAAGCTAAATTTAAAATCGTATTTTTTAGCTAAATCTAAGATATTAGGCACGCCTTTCTTCAATCCATATTCATGATCTATATCGAACCTAAATGCAAAAATTTTCATTTCTTCCTCACAACAACTATGATTCTAGATGAAAATTTTTTAATAAAATTAGGTCCATAATTATCAATAAACTTTCCAAAATTCAATAAAGGTTTTATCAACATTTTAGGAATAAATATGTCATGTTTCTTAAACTTAAAAAAATCAAGATGGGCAAATAAAAAATAACCTTTAGAAACAATCTCCAAATCATTTTTTTTGAATAGTTTTTTTAAATTCCATATTGAATAATATTTATTCCACCCAGATAGCCTGTTAATGTCCCTCAATTTTTTAACAAATGGCTTTAATAAAACTCTAGTATAAAATAAACTATGTCGATTGTAATCCATTATAACTACTCTCCCGTTTTTTTTCAAAACTCTGCTAATCTCATTAATAGCATTATCAATATTTGGTAAATGCCCTAAAACTCTGACAGTAAAAACCTCATCAAATACAGAATCTTTAAAAGGTAAATTTTCAAGATCTCCAAGAATAAAAATATTCTTCAATCCCTTTTTCTTAGCATCATTTAATAAATTTAAAGATAAATCTAGCCCAATAATACTAGGATTATTTGTTAGTTCTAAAAATCTACCATTCCCGCAAGCAGCATCTAAAACCAAACTTCCATTTTTAAGTTCTAACTTATTCAAAACATTAATTCTCTCTTCATTTTCTTCATATTCTCCAACAATACCGGAAGCATGAGAATATTTATCATAATCTCCAACACTATCAAATAGTTCTCTTACATTTTTTTTGATAATCTTTTCTTTATACTTACCATCAGATTTATGTGGCAGCAGTTTAATTATTCCATCCCCAATATCATAATATACTTTGCAATGCATTTTACAAAACAATTTCTTGCTATCCATATATAAATCAGATCTGCATACAGGACATGCTAAAATTTTTAATAGTTTATCATTTATCATTCAAATCATATCCATCATTATATTTGCAATTTTTTTAGAAGGTTCACCAAATTTAATTTTATCTTTCCTCTTAAAATTCTTATAATTCTTAATAAAATAATCTATTTTTTCTTTATTTAATTTTGATAAACATGATGTGCTGTCTAGTCCATAATCTCTCTCAGTTCTTTCTCTCAAAATCAAATAAGGTTTATTCAGATAAAAAGTTTCCTCTTGTAATGTGCCCCCATCAGCCATTATAAATTCAGCATTATTAATCAATTTCATAAAGGAAAAATAATCGTAATAAGGTTTCAAAATTATATTTTCATTTTTTTTAATACTATCAAACAATCCATATTCTTTCAATTTAATTTCAGTAGGTTTATGCAATACAAAAATAACTTTAAATTTTTCAGATGCCTTCTCAACAGCATATAATGCAGCTTTAAACCTGCTTTTGATTAAGATAGTTTCATTTCTATGCATCAATGCAATAACATATTTTTCTTTAGGAATTTTAATTTTTACATTACTTTTTAGAATAAATCTAATAGCATCAAAAACAGTATTCCCGCCAGTATTAAAGATTTTTCCATTAACTTTTTCTTTTAGTAAATTATTATAAGCCCAATCAGAAGGTGCAAACAAATAATCAGAAAATCTTGTAGTGATTCTCCTTATAATCTCTTCAGGAAATGGGTTTATTAAACTATAAGATCTTAGTCCCGCCTCAATATGAGCTATTTTAATTCCATTAATCTTAGCTATTATCACTCCTAGTAAAGTTGAGGGAGTATCTCCATGTAAAAGACATATTCCCTTTTTTCCATTAAGTACTTTTTTTCCATTAAAAATACATTTTAAATACCATAAAGGAACTTGAATACTACTTACTATATCCCCATTCCTTTTAACCAAATATTTATCCGGGTTTTTTAACTTAAAATTTTCAGAAATCTTTTCAGTTATTTCAGTATGCTGGTGTGTATGGATTAAGTTATATTCTACTTTTAATCTGTCAAATTCCTTTAAAATCATGGCCATTTTTATGAATTGCGCCTTAGTTCCCAATATAACATGTATCATAACTATATCCTCAATCAAGAGTTTTATAAAAGTTTCCAAACACCACATTATTCTCCAAATAACAAGTTTTTTAAAATATCCATCCAAAATAAAACACCTAAAATGAAGGATAAAAATCATGAAAAACAGTATTTTGATAAAATATACAAAGACTACCTTAAAGATATTTCTGTGAAGTTAAATTACGCTTTTATTAAAAATATTATCCTGAAATCAAAAAAAACAGGAAATGTCTTAGAACTGGGATGTGCTTATGGTTATTTCCTTAAAACACTTGGAGATAATTTTCAAACATTTGGAGTTGATATCTCCGAATATGCACTCGGACAGGGAGCAAAACTTTCGCCAAATTCAAAATTTTTTAAAGCGGATTTGGAGACAACAAACCTAGCAGATTTTTTACCAAAAATGGATTTTATAGTAGCTAGCAATACCCTAGAACATATAACTAAACCGGAAAAGATAATCAAGGAAGCAAATATACTACTCAATAAAGGGGGGTATCTCATATTCAGAGTGCCAAATCCTTCTTGTATTTACTTCAAAATTTTAAATTTATTTGGAAAGAAGAAGAAATGGGTTTGCTATAAAGATTCAACCCATGTAGAAGCAGTAATGTTAACTACGCCTAAAAAATGGAGAGAACTTTTAAAGAAAAATGATTTTGACTGTAAAATCATAGGCATTCCACCAACAAATTTCATTAAAAAACTAATGTATAAACTTGACATTTTCTTGACATTCAAGCCGTTTTATTTACTAAACCATTCAGTAATTCTTCAATGTAAAAGACTATAACAATCTTTTTAAAACCAATTGTGTAAGTTCTGTAATCATGGAATATGAAGAATCATTAAAAAAAATAGCTAAGGGAGCAGGGATTATTATAATTGGAATTTTTCTATCAAAAATACTTACTTTCTTTTACAGAATAATATTAGCAAGAATGGGGGCATCAGACTATGGGTTATTCTCTCTAGGCTTGGCAATCTTGGGAATGATTTCAACAATTGCATTACTGGGGTTTAACACAGGAATCGTTAGGTATGTCTCTTATTATAAAGGGAAGAGAGATATGGAAAGAGTAAAAGGCACTATTTATTTCATTTTAAAAATAATGACAATCACAATTTTATTGTCCATGATTATTTTATTAATATTCCCAGAAACAATCTCTGTTAATTTCTTCCACAATAAGGACTTAGCTCCAATATTAAGAATAATGGCTTTTGCTATACCTCCAGCAGTATTAAGTGCGATTTTTTTATCTTTACTTAGGGCCCATCATAATACCAAAGATTGGGTATATTCAAAACTCATATTTGAAAACCTGTCAAAAATTATAATAACAATAATTTTATTATTACTAGGATTTAAGATTTTTGGGGTAGTTATTGCCTATATATTATCTGTTTTTGGAACATTATTATTCTCTTTTTATTTTGTTAAAAAAAAGATATTCTCAGAATTAAAAAATGTAACATCAGTAAGCCCTCCAGCCAGGGAATTACTCAATTATTCTATTCCTCTTTTATTTAATGAAATTATGGTTCTTATTTTGCTTTGGACAGATACATTTATGATAGCTTACTTCTTAGATGTAAAATTGACAGGTATTTACAACGTAGTTATTCCAATAGCCTCTTTAATGCACCTATTTCCATATGCACTAATGTACCTCTTTCTACCAGTACTAACCGAAGTTCATTCTCAAGATAAAAGATCTATATTTAAAACCCTCTATAGAACAATTACAAAATGGATATTTACAGTAAACTTAATAATTTTTTCTTTATTTATTTTAATTTCCAGGGAATTTATAAATATATTTTTTGGTAGTGAATATACAGCAGATATATTTATCATCTTCAATAAAGAAATTCCTATAAGTGTTATTGCTTTAATAATATTATCAACTGGATTCTTAGTTAATTATACAACGGCATGTTCAAAAAATATTCTGATTATTTACAAAAAAACAAAATGGATTGCTTTCAATATGATTGCTACAGCAATCATTAATATTTTATTAAACTTTTATTTAATTCCTATATTAGGGATAATTGGTGCTGCAATAGCCACATCAGTTTCATTTATGATAAGATCTATTATAAATACAATACAAGCATTTATCATCACAAAAATACAGATCTTTAGATTTAATTTTGTTAAGGTATTTTTTTCAGCAATATTATCCTTAATAATTATATTTGTATTAAAAAATTTTTTTAAATCACCTGAAATTATCTCATTAATACTATTCTCATTTGCTTTCGTAGCATTATACATTTCATTTTTATTCATATTAAGAACTTTTGAAGAGGAAGATATTTACATTCTAAGAGCATTAAGAAAAAAACTATCATACATGTTAAGAAAAGGTTTATAAATGAGGTCAAAATAAGATAATAAAATGAATCAAAGTTTTAAATTTGATAAAAAAAAAGATGAGATATGTATTGTTAGCCATATTGGTCAATTCTCAGAAACATGGGCTTATTTTCCAATAGGTATAGCAATGATCTCTGGAGCATTAAAAAAAGTAGGTTATAAAGTTAGACTTCTAGATTTAGATAGATCCCCAGAATTAAAAGATGAAATCTCAAGATATAAAATTATAATGTTTAGTCTGATAGTAGGAAATTCTTTGTCTTACACACTTGATAAAATTGAAGAGCTTAAATCAATGCAGGATAAAACAATAATTGTAGGAGGCCCATTAGTTTTAGCAATGCCACAAAGAGTTATGGAAGAAACAAAAACGGATTTTTTAATTCATGGTGATGCTGAAGATGCAATAGTAAATTTAATTAAAGCATTAGAAACAAATAATGATTTTTCTAAAGTAATGGGTGTAGGTTATAGAAAAAATGGGAAGGTTGTGATAAATCAACCTGCAATAATAGAAGATCTAGATACATTACCATTACCAGATATGGAATCCTACGATATGGAAGCTTATATCAAACACCATTATCTCAATGAAGGGTTAAAAGTTCCAAGTCTAAACTGGTATAGTTCAAGAGGATGTACTTTTGATTGTCAATTCTGTTTTCATGACAAAAATTTTAGAGGACAGTCTGCTAAACGAGTTGTAAAAGATTTAAAATACATCATGGACAGGTATGGTGTTAGGGGAGTTTGGTTTTTTGATGATAATTTTATGAATTCTACTAAAAGAGTTGAAGAGTTTTGCGAATTAGTCAAACCATTAAATCTAAGATGGGGTTGCGAAGCAAGAGCGACCTCTATTAATGAAAATATTGTAAGAAAAATGAAAGATGCTGGTTGTGTAATGATTAGGAATGGCTTAGAAAGCGGTAGTGATAGAATGCTCGAGGTTATGAACAAAGGAGCCAAAGTAAAACATATTAAAAATGCTATTAGGATTTTAACAGATTTAGATATGCCGATTAACGGGGGTTTTATGTTTGGAGTTCCAACAGAAACAGTTAAAGATGCAAAAGAAACCTTAAAGTTAATAAGGTGGATATACAAAATTAATCCTAAGGCATTCATCCATGTCTATTATTATACTCCGAGACCAGCCACACCATGGTATGATCTAGCTGTTAAACAAGGAATGAAAGATTTTACATTAAGAGATT
Organism: Candidatus Nanoarchaeia archaeon; assembly: GCA_035288965.1. Lineage (GTDB taxonomy): Archaea > Nanobdellota > Nanobdellia > SCGC-AAA011-G17 > JAGVZF01 > DATDYQ01. Next base: position 9,470 of record DATDYQ010000019.1, on the reverse strand, counting down.
GGATAAATATAGATAAATACCAAGGCGGATTACATTTTAATATGAGCAAAATGACCGAAAAACAAGTGAAAAGATTAATGTTAAGGGTTCCAATCTACAAATTCTTAGTGAGAGAAAATAAATTTAAAAGGATACTAGAATATGTAACAAAAAAAGAACATATAGTAAATGTTACAAAAATGTTTAAAAATTTCTTGGATGTTCAAACCCCTTTGGTGCATCATAATAAAAATAGTGTAACTAATAGAAAATAATTATTTAATTAAAGGATATATTTTCTTCTTAATCCTTTTGTAATCCTTTAGAAAGTCTATTTCCCCCCAAGGTTCATCCCCAACGATTACATAACTTATTTTGTTGCTTTTAGCAATATTAATCAAAGGAATAGTATAATAGTCATTATTATGTTTTTCCTTATTAACCATTTTACCCATCTGATTAACCAATAATCTTGCACCATTCTTAGAGAATTTAGCAACACCAATAAAGTTTCCATCCCCTTCTTCTACAGGAATATGTCCACCAATATCGACAATACTACCGTTAATTATTTTAACTCTCATAGTATCTCCTAATATATTTTTATTGTGAATAAGCAAACAAAAATCTTCTTTGCTATCAACACATTTTTTCAATAAATCTTTGCCAAAAACAACATCTGAAAATAAACATAAGAAATCATCATCTAATTCATCTTTAATAGAATACATAGTGTGCAGGTTGTTGTATTTTTTAAAATCATTAAATTCCTTATACCTCACTTGATCCCCAAGAACTTCTTTTATTTTCTCTTTTAAATATCCAACAACAACTAGAATATCACTAACACCGCATTTTCTTATAGTGTCTATTTGATGCTCTATTATTGTCTTTCCATCTTCTAATTCTAATAAACACTTAGGTTTATCTAAAGTTAATGGGTAAAGTCTTGAACTTTTTCCAGCAGCTAAAATTATTGCTTTCATGATTTTATAACTGGTAGATAAATTTAAATTATTTTCTAATGTTCATAAAATGTTCTTATTCTTCTCATTCCTTCGGCGGCTAAAATAATTCCCTCTTTCTCTCCATTCCCAGAGTCTCCAAAACCACCAAAAGGAGCTTTCTCAGTCCTATAACTCGGGTTATTATTCCAATTAAATTGGCCAACATGAATAGAATTAGCAATCAACTCAGCACTTTCTCTGCTTTTAGTCATAACACCGGCAGCTAATTTAAAGTTAACAGAATTTATAATTCTTATAGCTTCATGCACATCATTTATTCTTATAATAGGGGCTACAGGACCAAAAGTTTCCTTAACAACTAGTTCCGATTTTGAATTAACATTATCTAATAAAGTAGGGGAGTATAATGCACCTTCCCTTTTGTTTCCATATAACAATTTAGCCCCCTCTTCTATAGATTTATTAACTCTTTCCTGAATAATCTTTGCAGAGTTCTCATCAATAACAGTTCCCATATCAGTATTTGGATCCATAGGATCTCCATATTTTATTCTTTCAACTTTCTTTAGAAACTTTTCCATAAATTCATCCGCAATTGAGTTATGCAATAAAATTCTTTTTATCGAAGTGCATCTCTGTCCTGAATTAACAAAAGCATTCATTCCTCTATCGACAGCCAAGTCTATATCTGCATCTTCCAAGATAGTAAAAGAAGAATTGCCTCCAAGCTCAGGAACATATTTGATTATATTTCCAATATCACTAATCTTCTTTGCAACATATCTACCAGTTTCTGTTCCAGCAGTAATAGTCACTAGTTGGGCTAATTTCAAATTTAAGGCAACATCAATAAATTTTTTTGAATCATCTGTTGTAATTACATTAATCATATTCTCAGGTAAACCCGCTTCATATAAAATCTCAACTAATCTAATAGCTGATAAAGGAGTTTTCTTACTAGGCTTTAACAATATAGCAGTTCCAGCAACAATTGCAGGAGCAACTTTATGTGCAACTTGATTCATTGGATGATTAAAAGGAGTAATTCCTAAAACTAAATCTAATGGCTCAGAAATAACTTTAAGCGTAGGATTTAGATTTTTTCCATCAATAAACTTCGGAGTTAAGTCTTCTTCAATTTTTGGAACAGTTTCAGCAGCATATATAAGACCATTAGTTACTCTGTCAATCTCATGCAATGTATCTTTCAAACATAATCCAGATTCAGAAGTTATTAACTTAGCTAATTCTTCTTTTTTATTCTTTACTTTCTTAGCAGCTTTATTTAGAATATCAATTCTCAGATCTTGAGTTAGATTTTTTTTGGTCTTAAAAGAATACTTAGCAGCCTTAATTATTTCTTCTTTGCTGGCAATAGGAACCTTAGCAACAAGCTTATTATTATATGGATTAAGTAAATCAAAACCTTCTTTTCTTTCTATCTTTTTACCATTAATAAACATTTTATCTTAAATTTTCAATAAATTTTTCTTTATTTTCAATAGGTGTGGTTGTAGGTCTTCCCAAATTATCTCGAGAACCCCTTCTTACTTTAATAACCATCATCTGAGGTCCATTCTCCTTTTGTATATCTCTTAATTTTATCATTAATTCATTTCTTGTTTTAATTTGACAAGTATTTTTATAACCAAAAGACTTTGCAATCTTAGAGAAGTCAAGTCCTTTTGAAACAGTGGGTTGCCCTCCAGTGGATTCATGGCTTTCATTATCAAAGACAATATGAAAAAAATTCTTTGGTTTATAATAACCTATAGTTGCTAAAATACCAGCATGCATTAACAAAGCACCGTCTCCATCAAAGACAAAAACCTTCCTATTTGGTTTCTGCAATGCTATTTCCAAAGCTTGGCTGCCAGCACCACCCATTCCACCAACATTTAAAAAATCCTTTCCATGCCCCTCATTTCTAAATTCCCTATATTCAAATAACTCTCTAGAAGTCTTTCCAGTAGTAGAGATAACAACATCATTGGCACCAAGTTCATCCGCAATAAGGGTTAACGCTTCCTCTCTAAGCATATCATACTCTTGAATCTCTTCTTCTTTTTTATAATTCTCAATTATTCCTCTTTTAATTATCAATGCGTAAGGGGTGCTTTTATCTTTCATAAACTTCACAGCCGTTTCAATGCTTTTCTTTACTTTATCAATATCATCCGGAAGGATTTCATACGGCATCCCTAAAGTTTCTAATAACTTGGTAGTTATTTTGCCCATTTTCTTATGCTGGGGTTCATCATTCGCTCCAGGTTCACCCCTCAAACCAATCATCAATAACATTGGAATACTATAAACTTCTGAATCAGCATATGATGTAATCGGATTGATTGTATTTCCTAAACCAGCATTTTGCATATAAACAACACCAAACTTGCCAGTTGCTATGTTATAAGCCCCCGCATGATGAATGCCATCACCCTCATTCACAACAATCCTGTTAGTTAGTATATTTTTATTGTTTGCTTCATCAAGGAAACTCATCCATCCATTAAAAGTGCTGTCTGGGACGCCTGTAAAAAAAATTAAATCATATTTTTTAAATATATTAAATAATTCATCGCATTTTATCATTTTAAAATCTCCTTTATTTTTTCATAATCTTTGGTATTATGCACTTCAATCCATCCTTTATGAACCTCACCAACCACAACTTTAAATCCCCTATCTATCATTTCTTGTAATATATCTGTCATGGAAGCATTCTTAAAAGTATCTGCCTCATGAAATCTACCTTTATGTCTGTTTTCACAATCACGATATACATTAATAAGATTATTTGCTCCTTCTTTAGAAAATTTGGCTATACCCACAAATTCATATTGTGCGGCATCTTTCTTAATATTCTCACCAATCATAAGAACTGGATTTTCTATATCTGTTTTTATTTTCCTTAAACTATCATATTTATTTTTTGTAATAATTAAATCAAGATTTTTGTCAACTTCATGTTTGTGGTATTGATAACTATCATCTCCAGCAACAATAATGTCTCCTTCTGTCTCTAATAATTTTTTTATGACTTCTTTATCAAAAATTAAATCAGAAAAAACAATGATAAAACCATTTTTTATATCCTTCTCGGCCTTCATCAAAGAGTGGAGTACTCCGGTATCCTTATAATCTTCATTATCATAATATTTCAAATTAGGAACATTTATTTTATCTCTTTCATAACCCCTAATTACTATTATGTCATTTAAATTTAATTTATTTAAAACTTCAATTTGCCTCTCTAATATTGTCTTCCCATTAATATCTAGCATACAACAAGGTTTATTTAGTTCCAATTGAGAATGTCTGCCCGCAGCAGGAATAACAACATTAATTTTACTTTTGCTAAACTCATCTTTATCTTTTTTTATAACATCTTCAAATCCGACAATTTTAAAGATTTCATTAACTGAACTACAAATAGGATCTGTTTCAAAGGACCTTCTATTGAGCAAAATCGACCTTGCAGCATTTTCCATAGCTTTGTGAGAAGCTCTCAGCATGTGATTTGCATGTATAATGATATTAACCCCATTATCCTTCAATTCCTCTTCACTAACTATGTTATAAGTTGTAGGCACACAAATAAGGGGTTTTCTAAAGCCCAATTCCCTGCATAATTCTTCATACTTTTCTGCAAAAGTCATAATATCATCACCGGACTTGGATTTAGAGTGAATCATTATCCCATCCACACCAGCAAGAAGATAAGTCTTAGCTCTCATTAAAGCATCTTCCTGCCCTTTACCGGCAATTAAGCTCTCTAATCTAGCAATTATCATAAACTCTTTTGAAATAGATACTTCTTTTCCTCTCTTTATTTTAGTTGCGAAGATTTCTGGATCTTCTAAATCTTGTTTAGCGTTAACTTCTAGACTATTCCTTTTTGGAAAAATCTTGTCTTCAATAATAACCGCAGAAACACCAGCTCTCTCAAGCTTCTTAACCATATATTCAAAATAAGTAAAATCCCTTCCAGTATCCCCATCTAATATCATTGGCTTATTAGTAACCTCGGCAATCTCATTTATTGTATCTAATCTTGAATCAAATCCTAAAATTTCAGCATCTGGATGTCCCTTGGCGGCAGAATCAGTTAAGCTACTAATCCAAAGTGCATCAAATTCCAATTTTTCTCCATTATCAAGATTTATATAAACATCATTTCCAATTATAGCACTTAATCCATTATGAGCCTCAATAACCCTAACAAAACCCTTTTTATCTAATATCTCTTTTAATAGTTTAGTCCTAGATTCATTTAATGATTTATTTTTTAGAGTCATACCTAAATTCCTATTAAAAAGCTTTAAATTGTTTTCTCTTAATTAATATATACATGAAAAACCTTATTATTACTATTGATGGTACTTATGGGGCAGCTAAAAGTACTGTGGCAAAATCCCTGGCAAAAAAACTGGATTACAAATATATTAATACGGGAGCAATGTACAAGCAATTAGGCAAAAAATTATTAGAAAGAAAGATACATCCTGAAAATAAAGAAAAAGTGATAGAACTCGCAAAAACAATAAAAAATGATAAAAATATTGACTTTAACCCAGAAGCAGGAAAAATAACTTCAACAATAGCACAAATATCAGAAGTCAGAGAAATTTTTAATAATTTACAAAGAAAAATGGCGAAATCTCAAGGGGTAATAATTGAAGGCAGGGATACAGGAACAATTGTATTCCCAGATGCAGATTTTAAATTCTTCTTAACCGCATCATTGGAAGTCAGAGCAAAGAGAATGCATAATCGCCTATTAAAAGAAGGATCAGAAGAAGAAAAATCGAAATATCCCACCTATAAAGATCTAATGCCATATATACAGGAATGCGATGATAAAGATATGAATAGAGAAATAGCACCATTGAAGATGGCTGATGATGCAATCCTGTTTGATAATTCAGACAGCCCAACAGGGGAACATGGAGTAGAACATGATGCAAACATTTTAAAATATTACATAACACACTTAGAAGATATTAAAAGGAATATAAGAAGAAAAAATGGTATTCAGTCAAATAAATGAAAAGTCTTTAACATTTAAAACTTTGAAGTATATTATGGGATATACCTACATAATCCCCGCATTAGTTTTAGCCATTTTTTTAGTTTTGCCAATTTTAATAATAAAAGTTATCTTTAGAAAATAATTATTCCGTTATATGTCTATTCAAAGCAACAGCTATAGCCCTTCTAGGATTTGTAACTATTTTCTTAACAAACAACCCAAAATTATTTCTAATATCTCTTTTAATCTTCTTTCTCCTAAAATAAGTTAGTTTTTTCCTTCCTTCTAAAAATACTTTCTTAAATTCTTCTCTATCTATATTCTCATCTAACAATAAAGGATTTTCTAAATTTTGATGGCTTAACAATTTCCAGTCCATTTTTTCTTCATTAACTTTCCCTCTTTCTTTAGCAATCTGCCATATCTCTGTTCCTGGGAAAGGAGTCATTACAAAACTCCATATATTTTCAGCATTATGCTCAATCATAAAATCAATCAGTTTCAAAGTGTCCTTCATCTCTTCAATTGTTTCTGTTGGAGCCCCAAATATTAAACTGCCGCTCAAGCTAAAACCATATTTTTCACATAAAAGTATAGCTCTATGGTGATCTTCTAATTTTATTCTACCTTTCTTAAGGAAATTCAATACCCTAGTATTTCCAGATTCAAATCCAAATCCAATATCTAAAACATTAAGTCTTTTAAGCAGTTTACATAGCTCCTCATTAAAAATATCTGTTCTACCCTGACATGAAAAACTTATTTCTCCAAGCAGACCAACTTCATCTAATTCCTTAATTATACTTTCTATTCTACTAGTATTAATTGTAAACAAGTCATCCCACAGATTAATATGATTAACACCAAATTCCCTATTTAAGTATTGAATTTCTTCAACAACCCTCTCAGCAGAATTAAATCTTGTTATCTGCCAAAAATAAGAGGTAGAGCAGAAATTACATACAAAAGGACAGCCCCTCGATGTTAATACAGAAGTTCTAATCTTTATTTCACCATTTGGCACCAAACCTTCCCTAAAATAATAATCTGTATCTACCAAAGACCTATCTGGGATAGGAATTTCATCTAAATTTTGAATAAGTTCTCTCCTAGGAGTAAAAATCAATTTATCATTTTTAAAGAAAGCAATTCCATTAATTTTATCAATGTTTTTAAGATTTTTATACTTCTTATAATGATTTATCAATTCAAAAAAAGTCTTCTCAGCTTCTCCTATAACGCCCGCATCAAAAACTTTATCAAGACAATTAGGTAATGTAGAGATATGAACCCCCCCAACTAAAATATGTGTTTTAATCTTAGATTTTATTTTTTTAGCAAATTCAATAACATCAGAATAATTAATGGTCATCGCACTAAGTCCTATAATATCTGGATTAACACTAATAACCTTAGATAAAACATCCTCTTCTCTATTCCCATCTAGGATATCTACATCTATACGAGGGTCTAAATATGCCTTAAGATAAGTAGCCAAAGTAACTAAACCTAAAGGGAGCATATCTTCTGATCCAGATTTGTTTAAACTAACAAGTACGATTTTCATTTTTTAACAATAGTTAATATTTTATTATCTTTATATAGTTTTTTATTTAATTTTTCAAAAGAATTAATCCCTTCTTCTAGATTCTTGCATTCTATAATTATCTTCCCATCATACTTTTTTTTATTTAATTCTTTTAATAACTTATTAAAATCCAGCATACCATCCCCTATTTTTAAATGTTGATCTTCTTTTTTATTATTATCAGATACATGAACATGATCTATTCTTAATTTAAATAATTCCCCAGTTAAATTATAGATTTCAGAATGTCCGAAATCTAAACAAAGCCCAACAGAAGGGAGCTTTTCTTGGATATATTTAATGTCAAACACCCTACCGCACATAAAACAAGGATATAAGTTTTCAATTACTACCTTAATACCATGTTTTTCAGCTTTCTTAAAAACTTTATCAAAATTATTAATAAATCTATTCAATGAAAATCTTAGTCCATAGTCTGTACCGACTAAATTTTTAAATCTATAAAAACCCTTAATAAAAGCCCCGCCATGCACAACAAAATGAGAAGCTTTTAGTTTAATAGCATCATTCAGAGAATTATCAACTTCCCTAATACACCTTTTACTATATCTTGGCCAGGGAAAAGCCTTTAATTTTATGCATTCATAAGGCGCATGAACAGAATAGTCAAACCCTAACCCTTTCAAGAATTCTATCTCATCTTTAGGGATATATTTTTTTTCTTTGTAGGAAATTTCAATAATATTAATTCCAGCTTTTTTTAATTTATTTACAACTTTTTCTTCTACAATCCAGTTCCATTTGCAATTAATCCCAATTTTCACAAAGCATTACAAAACATAAAAACATTTAAATGGTTTTCTTATTAGAGATTTTAATATGATTTTAGAAATCTTAAAAATATTGCTAGTACTTCATATTTTCATATTTGCAGTTTTTAGATTAATAGCATATGTTTATGATGAGTTTTTCAATAGAGAATTAATAAGCCTTAGAGAAAAAGGTTATGATGTGGAAACAGGATGGAAAATTAAAAAACATAAAGATCAAAATGGTTGAATCAATATCAGAATTAAGAAAAATTTGTCAAAAACAAGTACCGGACCCGGATTTTAGAAGACGTGTAACTAGATATTTTTCAATTTATCTAACCAAATTATTATTATATACCCCAATAACAGCTAATCAAGTTAGCTTCTTGACAATCATAATAAGTATTATGTCCGGATTTTTCTTTGCTTTAGGAAATTATTCATACTCTTTAATAGGGATCTTCCTAATGCAGTTAGCCCTAATCTTGGATGCTAACGATGGGGAAATAGCCAGATATAGAAAGTCGGCTTCATTAAATGGGCAATTTGTGGATATAGTTTCCCATAGTATTGCTATTCCAGCAGCTTTGATGGGCATCACAATAGCATTTTCAGATAATTCGATGTATTTAATCTTAGGTTTGCTTTCAATAATTTTTGCGTTCTTAAGTTCTACAGTCTCTATATTCAAACATGAAATTATTTTCCATATGTTAATGACTTATGCAAAGAAGGAAAAATCCTATTTATCATCAAAAAATTCAAAATTACATGAAACTAAATTTATAGAATCCAGTTTTAAACAATTTTTTAAGAGCATACTTTTGCTTTTTAAATATCCCTATTCTATGTATACTCTTTCTATATTGGTAGTGTTCAATAAAACAGAATGGATTTTAATAATACTTGGCATAGCTTCTCCAATTTTATGGATAATATACTCTTATAAAGAGTTTAAATTAGGCATAGAACCTTATGAACATCTTTTCGAACCTTATAAATAGTTTTCATACACTTCTTTAATTTGTTTAACTACAACATTTCCATCATATTTTTCTAAAACTCTTTTTCTCCCATTTTTCCCGCTATTTTCTCTTAACTTTTTATCTTCAATAAGCTTGATTAAAGCA
>DATDYQ010000018.1:0-7465 GCA_035288965.1 Candidatus Nanoarchaeia archaeon | reverse complement strand
AAATAACTAATTATCTCCTTTTCTCATTAACTTGAATAATTTTCTGATCAGCAATTAATTTGCTAGCTAGTATTCTTAACACTCTCTCAAATTCTTCGACTTTCTCTAGATGATCATCAACCTCTCTTCCTTTCAAGCTTTTAATATTTCCATGAACAATATTATGAGTTAATGTTCTAACTTCCTCATACCAATTAATATATTTTTTATCCAACATTCCTTTTTTAACAAAACTTTCATATAACATCTCAGCTATATGTTCAGGTGAAGGAGGAACTTCATTATTTGCCATCAATGCAGCATGAGCACTATCAACCATGCTCCAATATAAATTATCAATTGCACTTAACACAGCTATTTTTGCTCTTTGTATATGTTCAGGTCCCCTTCTTAATGTATTATAAACAGCTTCTGGTGTTGGTCTTATTCTTCCTTTAGCTAATAAAACTTTTAATGGAGCAAAAAATCCTCCATAATCCACTAAAGCCTGTCCATATCTCAAAACATTTATTACTACTGGTTCTCCTGCTTTAACTTCTTCCCAAAAGATACTTAATGTAACTGTATTAATATGTAATTCTTTTTTATAATTTTGATTGGCAACTAATTTTCCCAGCTCTTCTCTATACCATGCAATTAACTCTTGATCCCAGACAATGCTGGCATCATCAACAATTATAATAATATCAATATCGCTTTTCTTTGTAGCTTCTAATTTACTCACACTTCCAAATAATACTATGCTCTTTACTATTTCATTAAACCTTTTATAAGCCTTAATAGCAAAATCATAAGCTATCTCATAATCTTCCGTAAGAATTCTTTCTTTTTTTGTTTTCTTAACTTCCTCTTTTTTCTTCAAAATATCACCTTTAACTATTGTTTTTTAACTCATATATTAATTTATTGATTTGGGGTTCCTGAAAATCTGCTTTGATCTCCTCCAACCTGTCCACCTAACTCTCTTGGTAAATTTGAAAATCCTCCGCCATATAAATCTTTGAAGTGAATATCAGGCAAAATATTACCATGTCCAACCATATAAGGATCAAATGTTTCCCTTATGCTTCCCCAAGCAGGCGCCATTACATGTGTATATAACGGACTTCCTAATGCTTCAAATGTATAAGGCAATGAACTTTCTCTGAACTGTGCATCAAAAGCTCCAGCTTCATTAATCAAAGGAGCTCCTTCAGCAAAAGCTCCAAATCTTTCAAACATAGCAAGTTGCTCTTTTATTGGAACATCTCCCATTCCAGGAGCTAAGTGTGAATCAGCATAACCAAAATTATCAGCCAAGTGTATTTTCTTTATTATCCCGGGATTATTTTTTGCTAAAGTCTCAACATCTTTTAAAACTAATTTTGTAGTCTCTCCTTTATCATATCCAAATCTTTTCATCATATAAATATGTCCAACATCCCATGTTGCTCCTATAAGATTATTAGCTACCTCTCTAGCTTTCTCTTTATCTAAATTTTTTTTCTTCTGTAATTCCATGGCAAAATTATCTCTTGCTTCTTGCAAAAAATCTCTGAAACTCTCTCCCCTAGATAATATTGTTTCAGGATACCAATTTTCTATAGCCAATATAGGAGCTTTTTTCATAGCCTTATCAACATCTTTAGTGTCCTTTAATGCCCTCTCAAATCCATACATTGCAGAATTTACCACAGTCTCAGCAACCTTATGTTTGGCAAACTCATCAACTGGAATAAACTGTCGTGGAGCAGGAACATCTCTCAATTCATGTAGTAAGGCATCATCTGCTAAATAATCCCCTCCAAATTTTTCCATTGCCTTTTGATTTATTGCAATTTGTATTTGTTTAGGATTGATTACATTTATTGGATTAATATTTTTTTCTCTCAATTTCTCTATAACCTCAGGAGGAATAACTTTCTTTACTATTTCATTTCCATGAGTTTCTGCATATTCTTTTTTGAATTTTTCCTGTTTTCTATATTTTTCAATAAATTCCTTTAAACCTTTAGCAGCAGTCTTATATCTTTCAGCTTCATTCCCATCATTTTTTTCGTTATAAGGATAACTTACGAATTTATGGTAAATTTCCTGCAAATCACTTCCAATTCTTGTATCAATCTCTTCTACATGGCTGTCAATTAAATCTTTATTTTGTCTTAATAGACTTTCTTTCTGCTGTTCTTCGGGTGTTAATGGAATATTATTTCTTTTTGCATAATCTATTGGTGCGAGTTCAGCTTGTAATGCATTTGATCTTTCATCTAGCTCTCTTTTGTCTTTAAGATAGCTAAAAACTTTTAATTTTTCATTATCCCATTGCGTTTTATTAGCACTCCTTAATCTTTCTTCGGGCATCCAGATTTTAGTCTCTCCAGGATATTGTTTTTTCTCATACTTCAAAGGCAATAATTGTCCTGTATCTTGATCAATAGCAATCATCGTATTATAATCTAAAGGTTTTTTTCCCTCAGGAACATCTAATCCTTTTTGCCAATAATATGCAGGTGTGCTTCTGTTTGTGTGAATTGTTATCGGAATATTTCCCTTAGGGTCTAAAACCATTGCTTTGTCTATTATTCCAGCAACCACACTTTCTGTCTTTGCTCTTTCAACCTCATTCCATCCTTGATCAGTAAAACCTCCAAGATCAATCATAGGAGCATGTAAAGAAACTGTGCTGTCTGTTAGCTTTGCCAATCTTCTCATCTCTTTTAAATGTGTTAAGGGAACTTGCTCAAATTGATTTGGATCTAATGGTCCAGAAATTTCAACATTTTTTACTCCAGCATTTAATCTTAACCCAAGTTCCGCTAATTGATTAGGTGTATTAATACTTGTAGTTCCTCCAATAATTCCTGCTGATGTATAATAATCCCCAACTTTCTGTTTTACGCTAGCCCCAGTATATGGATCAAATCCAGTGTAATATTCATTATGGAATGGCATTTTACATCCTACCCTCGTTTACCGTATATTTAATCTCTGATTGGAAAAATTCTTTCTTTTTTGGCAGATTTTCCACAGATTTGGTTGAAACATATTGTTTATTAAAATCTTCTAACTTTCTTGTAGTAGATAAATCCGTTCTTACAACTTCCACTCTTCTCCTTACTTCATCAGAATTTTTATCATCAATATCATAGCCCATATCAAATTTTGCTACAGATGGTATTTGTCCTACCTCATACAACCTTTCACCCTTTCCAGTAAAAACTCCTCCAGGACTTTCAAATAATCTTCTCACACTATCATTATCATTAATCGGATTATAATTAAACTCTCTAACTTCTTTATTTAAATCAGCCCCATATTGTACTTGGTTTTCTTCTCTTCTTGTTTCTCTTCCAACAACTTGTTCTAAATTAGAAGGTTGAACAAATGTTTGTTCTCTTCTTTCTTGAACTTCGTATTTTGGGGCTTCTTCTACATCTGATATTTTCCTTGTAGACATATCCAATAACTCATTTCCTCTAGTTTCTCTTATAATCTCGACATCTTTTTCTAATTTTCTTAATTTTTCTATCATTTCCTTGTCTTTTGTCTGATTAATAACTTTTTGCAAAAATTCTTTCTTCTTCTCTTTATCTTTAATATTATTTAATTCTTTCAAAATATTCTCAAATAGTTTTTTGTCTACCATGCTATCATGCCATGACCCTTCTTATAGATGTCATATGCCCTTAAAACAGTTTCTAAAGCTGCTTTTTTTGCAGAACTTTTAACTTGGTCAACTTCAAAGCTATCTTTTGTTTTAGTTGGCCCTATATATCTAAAAACTTCTTTAAGTTTATTCGTAACTTCTTTAAATCCGCCAAAAACATTCCATATACTAACGATTTCTTTCTTCTTTTTCTCTTCTTTCTTTTTTTTCTGTTCACTAGGTTGATCTTGCAAATACAAATCCATATCAGCATATATCTCTTTCAAGCTATTATTTGTTAGCTCCTCGACTAATTCCAATCCTTCATAAGCTTCTTGATCTTCTATTATCTTTAATTCTTCATCTGTAAACATATAACCCCTAAAAAACATGTCTGTAGTCCCTGCATGAACATACTGACTTCCAGCTGCAGTCCTTAATGATTGAGGAACTGTCCTAAACTTAAATTCAACTTCAAGGCATGAATAATATTTATTCTTAAATTTTATTTTTTTATATTTCTCAAATACACTTTCTGGTTTAACTTCTTTTTTACCAAATAAGCTGATTTCCATCTGCATATTATTAAAGGTATTAACAATATCTGGACTATTAAATTCCCTCATTCTCAGTTTTTGTGCAGCTATTAAATAAGGTCTTGCCCATTTAGTATACAATTTTAATGATTCTACTTGAGATTTAAGATAAGCTTTTTCTATATTATACCTTTTTCTTAATTCATCTCCACTATACTTTCTCCATTCATTATACTCTTGAAATTTTCTCTTTAATATAACTTTTACTCTTGAATTTAAATCTAAATTATCAATCTGGTCTACACTCTTCATTCTAAAAAACGCATCTCTTAATGTAACAAACTGTAATTGCTGCGCCAATCCATTAATACTTCCACGTCCATGTTTAATATCAACTTGATCCATCCAGACTCCCCTTAATGAAATTTCAGCAATCTCTCTTTTTTGTGCGTTATCACTCTTTAAATCATCATAACTATCAATTCTTATTCTAAATTCCTTTAAATCATACATCAAATTTATTATGCTTCTTATAACAGTATTAACCGTTCCCATTATCTTCATAGCTCTATCTTCCATTATAGAAGCTCTTGATCCCATCTCTCCATAATATCCTGAACTTACACTTGCCTCAAAAGCCTCATCTAATTTCTTAACTTCTAATCCTAATCCAGTGGGAGCAGTGCCCCTCATAAAATCCAAAAGCCAAAAATAAATTGGTTCCAATCCTTCACTCATACTATCATATGTAATATTATATTCTCCCGGTTCATTAATATCCAATTTGACTAAAGCATCTTTTTTTATCTCTTGAACTAATAATCTTCTTATCTCAACCCTTGTCTCAGCATCTTTTTCTTCTTCTAATTTTTGTTTTAAGAATTCTTTTTTATTCTTTACACTATCCAACTCTTTTTTTACATCAGCTATCATATTCAAGAAGCAAAACTATTTATATTTCCTATAATATAAACTTTACTATTCAAAAAGAGGTTAAAATGGGTATTTTAGACAAATTAAAAAGAAAAAAGCACGAAGAAGAACTGCCTGATATTAATCAAGATTTTTCTGATAATTCTTTTACTAAGCAAGATTTTTCTCAAAGACAACCTATTGTGCCGTTCCAGGATTTTCAGCAAGAAAATAATTCTTCAAATCAACAATTATTATTAAGCAAACTAGATTTAATTCTTGCTAAACTGCAAAATCTAGAGCATAGAATAGCAATTATTGAAAAGATAGCCAAAGAATCTCAGGAAGAAGAACAGCCTCAAGAAAAAATTATAAGAAGATGGTAAAGTGGATACATATAATTATTTTACTTATTTTAATATTACTTGATCAGCTAACTAAATTTTATTTTAAAGGAAAAAAATTCTTTATCTTTAATTACTCAGAAAACACAGGAGCAGCCTTTTCATTGTTTCCTGGATTAAATGCAATTCTAATCATTATTGGCTTAATTATCTTAATATTGTTAATTTACTTTTACTTTAAAACTAAAGGAATTATTCAACTTTCTTTATTATTAATTATATCTGGAACTATTGGAAATTTAATAGATAGAATATTTTTTAACCATGTCAGAGATTTTATTGATCTAAGAATTTGGCCTATATTTAATATTGCTGATTCCTTAATTATTATTGGTGTTATTTTAATATTATTAAAAGAATTTAAGATTATAAAGGACTAGAATTACTCAAATAATATCTCATATCAAAAACGACATCTCTTACTAAACTCTTTGATGATGATTGAATCCTAATCTTTCCAGTTCCCTTTAGCTGATTATGTTCCCAATCTAAGAATAAGCCCGTATTTTCTCCATGGTTCACAAAGAAATGTATTGTTCCCATTTGCAAATATAGTTTAGAATGTGAATCTATTTCTTCACCTTTATGTTCTGCCTGATATTTTTCAAGTAAAATCTTCTCACATGATAATCTATATCTATGAAAATCTTCTCCTTTTCTCATTTTAACTGTTATTTCTGAAACTGGCATAATTTTCTAGTTTTATATATGTTTATAAAGCTTGTTATTTGTTACCACTAAATAGAAGATATAAACGAAAGGTTTATAAATGGTAAAGTTAAATTCCCATTAAAATGTTTCCAATAAAAACTAGATGGAAGTTAAGTATGGGTTTGACAGCTATCTTCTTAGCTGCAAATTTATTAATAAAATCCAATCAACCTAAACTAGATATACCTAATTTAGAATTTATTAGCCAATCTCCCCATGTAATAAAAGCTACATTCTCAGATAGAAATGAATATTATTTCAGATTTTTAAATGTAAAATCACCCCAAGATACATTAGATGTCTATGTAACAAAAATGTTATTAAATGATTGTAATAATCCAAGTTATACAATAGAATATTCATCAAGATTTGTATCATTTAATTCAAAAAATCCCAGAATTTTATCAAACTTTAATCCATATATATCATCTACAGTAGATAGTTGTTCTCAGTTATAAATTATTTATTTAGATTTTTTATCTTTTGATGAGACATACATTGTTTTCCATAAAATCTCTGTGTTTTTTAATCCTGCTTTTTCTTCTGGACTAAGAGCCAATAAAAATTTAGCGTCTAATCTTTCTTCACTTTTATCTTCACTGAGTAAAGTGTAAGCTAAAAATATCGAAAATGCCCTTTCATCATTTAGTGTTTTTCTAAATTCTGCAAAAAATCTTTCATCATAATAAATATAGCCTAGTCTTTGTGCAGGAGATTCACCAGTAACGCCCCCAATAATATATCCTATTCCTTTGATGTCCTTTTTAAATTTATCTACAGGAGATTTGCCTAATTTTAAAGATGCAAAAAATAAGGCTTCAGATATCATCTCAGAACGTTTTACATGTTCTTCTCCAGATACTGCGGGGTTTACTCTAATTGGTAATGTTACATCCTTTGCTATATCCCTAATTCCATTGCCTACTGATGGAACTAATGTATTATAAATGAAACTTCTTTCTTCAGAATTAGCTTTTTTGATTTTATCTTGTTTTGCTTTCTCTATTTGACATCTTTCTATGCATTGTTTAGGAATCAATCTAACTGCATGTTCTTGTATATAATTTACTACACTAAATGAAAGTTTAATCAATTTAGAGTTATCAGGAATTTGTTTACCACTAGGATCAGTTATAGTTAATGGATTATTTCTTACATATTGATAACCGCCTTCAGTTGGTTTGAAGATTGGATCATTGCTAATGAATTTACCACTTGAAGGATTATAATATCTGGCATTGAAATAATTTAATGAACTTTCAATATCATGTTCTTTG
>DATDYQ010000017.1:0-2324 GCA_035288965.1 Candidatus Nanoarchaeia archaeon | reverse complement strand
TAAAAAACTATTAAAATTATCAAAAACCTTGGAATTTTTTTTACTTATTACTAAAACATCACCATTAAAGTTAAGAATAACTCTATCTCCTTCTTTTATATTCATTCTTTCTCTTATCTCCTTAGTTAGAGTTATTTGATTACCCCTAGTTACAATAGTTTCTTCTGCCATAAATTTACTATGAATTTTAGTATTTAAATATTTTACTGTTTTTTCTAGTATTAGACATTTCCAGGTAAATTGTTATAAACTAGCTTAGTTTATTACTTAATCATGAATCCCTTAAAAAAGACTTTTGGAACTTTAAAGTTCAAGAAATCTACTGACGAAGTTTTAAATGAATCTGATAAGGAAGCTTGGGATGAATAATGGAATTTGTTAAATATATCTTCTATTGAATTTGTTAAATAAAATTAAAAAAGAAGATATTAAGCATCTATCAATTATTTAATAAAGGGTTAGAAATGATTAAAGCAGGTCTCTGTTTCGATCCAGTAAGATCTGAGTAAGGAAATGGTATTAATACATATCTTTTTGATTATACATTATTCCACCTTTCATCTAGCTTATTATCCCAATCTTTCATTAATACTTTTTCTGATGCTAACATTGTTAGTATTGATTCTTTACTAGAACTATTTTCAAGTGTTTAATTAGGATTAACAAGATTCAATCCACCAGCTTTCTTATAGCAGAATGAAAAATCATCTTTCTTTTTTCTCATAATAATATCTCCATAATTCATTTATTAAAATATCATGATTATATAAAATTATGTGGTTTTTAATTATTTCTTTAATCAAAGAATTTTGTTTAGATAGTTGTTCTTTAAATTGTTTCAAAGTCATTGAAACCAAATGTATTTCTTTCCCATAAACTTTACCAAATTCTTTTATAATTTCTTTTTTACTATCATTTATTTCTCCTATGTATAATAAATCAACATCACTCTCTTCTGAGTTAGTTCCTGAGGCATAACTCCCAAATAGAATCAAACAACCATTTAAGTTAATATTAATAAATTCATTATAAATTTTTTTAATAAAAAGCTCCTTATTTAAGAATTCTAAAGATCTCTTCTTTTCACTTAAAGACAAAAACTCTTTTACTTGATTGTTATCAAAATTAAGTGAGTAAACCTTACTTTTTCCAACTTGTTTAGCTAGAAGAATTTTATCTTCCTCAAAACTTTTTAAATGAGGCAAAAGACTAACATGACTTTTTCCTACTAATTTACCCATTTCTCTTATGTGAAATTGATTAAGGTAGTTGTTCCTGTACAAAATAATTATCTCTAACTTTATGTTATTAATATTTTCTACCATATGGTAATTTAATTTACCAATATTTATAAATCTTTCTGTATACCTACTTTTAATTAAACATTTAAAAATTTAAATTAAAAAAGAAATTAAGTTTATTATAATCTGATTATTTTATAATATATTTACTAAATTTAGAAATAGTAATATTTATATATCAGTTGTAATATTATTATTACATATGTGGAAAAATTATAACAAGTATAAGGTATTAAAAGTATTTTTTGACGATCCAACACCAAAAATCGGTTTTCAACTTAGAGAAATCAGTAGAAAAATTAGTCTTGCGCCTAAATCTGTGTCTATCTATTTAAAAGAACTTACTAAAAAAGGTTTAATTATGAAGGTCAAGCCTGGAAATTTTAACTATCCACTTTATTATGCAAATAGAGAAAATGATTTTTTTAGATTATATAAAAAATTAGATATGATTTATTCAATTAAAGAAATAGGTTTACTTGACTATTTGTATGAAAACCTTATGCCACAAGTAATAATCTTGTTTGGTTCTGCCTCAAAAGGTGAAGATCTAAAAGAAAGTGACATAGACTTATTTATCCAATCTAAAGAAGTCAAGATTAATTTAAAGCCATATGAAAATAAATTAAATAGAAAAATTAACATATTTTTTAGCGAAAACTTTAATAATTTAAGTGAAGAACTTAAGGATAATATAATTAATGGAACCATCTTAAAGGGTTATCTTAAGGTATTTTGAATGGAAGATTTAATTAAAGTAAGCGTTGATAAAGCAAAAGTAAAATCTATTTTAAAAATGGCTGAATTAAGCCTAGAAATGACTAAATCAATAGATGAAAGCAAATTTCCTTCTAATCTAACAAAAGAATATTATGAAATTATTAGAGAAATTATCTCTTGTGTTTTATTGCTTGATGGCTATAAAGCATATGGAGAAGGCGCTCATAAAATATCAATAGAATACCTTGCTAAAAATTATAAAGAATTTTCAAGCTATGAAATATCTATTATTGAAGAACTTAG
>DATDYQ010000016.1:0-5071 GCA_035288965.1 Candidatus Nanoarchaeia archaeon | reverse complement strand
CCTACATCTTTCTCTAATTTTGAAGCTTTTCTCGTATTTTCATTAATTATAACTATTAATCTTCCTACCAAACTTTCATCTTCTTCATCTGTTTTTGGAGTTTCCATGATAAGAATATATTAAAAAATATTAAAAAGCTTTCGTTATTACTTACAATGAAGTCTGATTTTTAAATTTTCCAGAATAAACAGCATTACCTTCTGTTCTTTCTAATATTAATTGACAAACTCTTAAACCTTTTTTTAAAATTAATGGCATTGTTGAAACGTTTTTTATTTCTAAAACTTGCTTATTATTAATTCCAGGCTGAATAAAAGAAGCTGTAACGTGAATAGCTAATCCAAATCTAGCAAATCTTGTCCTTCCATGAAGCCAAGCTGCAATATTTGAGGGAAGTTTTATTCTTTCTCTAGTTATTCCAAGAACAAATTGATTTGGCATTAAAGTAAATGAATTTGAAGTAATTAATTTTGAATATTTCTTGAAATCAGATGTTTCTTTTAGAACATGAGGACCATTTGTTTTTAATAATCTAAATTTATTATCTAGAGTTAAATCAATAGAAGCTGCTCCAATATAAGATTTATTAAATGGAGTTATTTTAATATTATTATTTTTTATTTCTTTTAAAATCTCTTTTTTTGTTAATATCATTAAAGAATTAATATCTAATTTAATTTAAAAACTTATCTTTTTTTCCAGGATAATAATATATTAAATATATATTATAAAATAAATATCTTTATATATATGTCATTTTATATATTTTATAAGTAAATATCTATGAAAACATGAAAAAACTGATATTAATTGCAATCGCATTTATCATATTTTCTAATGTTGCTATTGCAGCAAATGAGAAGACATATTTTTCTGAATGTAATGATTTTTATAGCATTACTATATGTCAGGATGGCTGGTATAAAATTAAAGAATTCTTAGATGAGAATGGAAAAGAGCATTATATAGCAAGAATAAAAGGAAATTGGCAAGTTTATTTGAATGGTGAACTTTTAGGAGAAGATAATTTAAATGTACAAGCAAACATCTTAACTAAAGATGAAGATGATGTTAATAGGATATTAAGAGCTAGTGTTTTTGTAATAGATTTTAATGATAATACATTATGTTTTTATGATGGAATTATAAAATATGTTCATGGAGAATTAAAATTTATTAAAGATGTTGGAATAAAATGTGGTGAATTTTAATAAAAATAATTATAAGAGTTTATTTGTTTTTCTTCTTTTTACCAGCTCTTTCAATATTTGTGAAATAGATTAAGAAGGCTATTAATAAAACTATTGCTGCGAAAACAGTAGAAAAACGATCTGGAGAATATAGAGCAATTTTTTTTTGAGGTGGAAGATCAGTACAAACTTTATTTCCTTGTGTATTTGAAACACATTTTTGATTAGAAGCACATTGAACTGGTTTACAAGTTGAATCGCAAAGTGAATTATCTGCTTTACATGTATTTTTTGAACAAGCTAAAATTGGATTAAAATCCTGTGTGTTAACGCAGCCATCATTATCTTGATCATTAACACATGTAAATTGTTTTAGTTTTAGTTTTCCATTACCATAAATATTATTCGGAACTGGGCCTGTATAACTATCTGCTATAGTTAGTTGATTTTTCAACATATCTTTTGCTTCTGCTGGAGTTAGATCAGGACATTTTTGTAACATTAAAGCAACTGCTCCTGCTACATGGGCTGCTGCTTCGGTCGTCCCGTGATAACCTTCCACATGAACTCCATCCTCAACTTTATCTGTTGGCGGACGAGTTGCTGCAGTAGATAATGATGATGCAGTGCACTGGCCTGGGGCAACTAAATCGGGTCTTATTATATCTGTTGCTGTAAGTCGTGGACCTTTGCTTGAGGATGAGCTTATGATATTCGAACTTGGAGCACAAGTATAAGTTCCACCGTTTGTACTTGTCCAAGTTGTCTTTGCCACATATGATCCTACTGATATAAGATTACTGGCGCTTGAAGGCGTTGTCAGTGTTGTATCTTGGGAAAGTCCTGTTACAAATATTGGTTTTTTACCGCCTGGGAATGTATAATAAGGTATCCAAAGATTTACATCTTTTTCTTGACTGATTGGATTGATTCTTATAGTCCATATTCCAGATAAAACAACTACTGTATTTTGGTTATATATTTGAATAGCTATTTCATTATCCCCTTCGGAATTATTTCCAAGTCTGCTGAATGGGTCATCCTGCCCATTTGGCAGAAGCGCATTTCCGTTGGATACATAAATAGCTCCATCATTTGTAGATGTGCCGCTGACAGTTCCTTTTGATATTGGCCCAACAACAAATCCATTAGGAGATATTATGCTCACTTGCATATTGTCATTTACATCATACCACCCTTCAATGTTAACTTTTTTGTTGGCTGATGTATCAATTGGATATGTTGGAATATTGAAGGTTAAATCATACTGGGCAGATTGCGGGCCTGTTTTTTTGGCATGAAGACTGCTTGAAGCTCGATCCCCGATAGGAACAACTATTATCTTTCCTGGACCAGTTAAAGTGTTTAGTTTTTCCTCAATAGGGTCTGTATTATCCCGTGAACCATATATTAAATCTGAATCCAAATCTGGGTCTAAAAGGATTACTGCATCTTTATTAAGCAATGCCGCTTTTTGAAAGATGTAATCAACTGAATCTGATAATATTCTTAAATTTATGCCTGGAGTTAGTACGTTAGTAGTGTATGCTTTTACTATGATTATATCTGCCTGAGGTGCAACACCAACATAACGATAGGGTGGACAAAAACCTCCAAAAGGGTATTGGAGAGTATTACATCCAACAGTACTAACAGTATTGGTAGCTTGACCATTTCCGGCTGCAATTCCTGTATGATGAGTTCCTTGACCATCTGGATCTCTCATAAGAGATGTGCCTGCATAAGAGCATGTGCCTGTATCCAACTGCAGTTTCGTGCACTCATTACCATAGTTAAGTCCAGGAGTAGGAGGTGGTGCGCTACCATCTTGAGTCCAGTAATAAAGAATTCTTGTTGTTAGATCTGGATTTTTAAAGTCTTTATGATTCAAATCAATTCCAGTGCTTACTATTCCTACAATAACTTCTTTGCCTGTTAATCCCTGCCAGTTTGGAGCTGTTCCTGAACGAACTGATCCTACATCAATATATTGAGAATTTGTAGAAACATCCAAGGCATATACATTATTAACTAAAATTAAGATTACTAATAAATAAATAAATTTTGTATTCATCTTTGCCTCTTTTTTAGAATTTATGAAAGAGGTGCTAATATATAAATTATGCTATATCTTTGGGATTAATAAGTTTTTTAAGAATTTCAAAAGATAATAAAGCACATTTTATTCTTGCAGGAGATAGTTTAATTCCAACTAGTTTTAAAACATATTCACTATTAATAGATTTAAGTTCATCAAAAGATTTACCTATCATTTCATCTATTAATAAATCAGCTGTTGCTTGAGATATTGCACAGCCATTTCCTGAATATTTAACGTCTTTTATTTTATTATTCTCTAGCTTAACTTCGAATATTAAATGATCCCCACATAAAGGATTTAAGTCATATGCTCTCTTATCAGCATTCAATATTCTACCAAAATGATTTGGGTTTTCATAATGATCTAGGATTTCTTCTGAATAATCGTTCATTTTCTTTTAAATACTTTTTTAACCTCCAATAATCCATTTATTAATGAATCAACATCTTCTTTTTTGTTATATAAATAAAATGATGCCCTTCCAACAGCTGGAACTTGTAAAAATTTCATTAAAGGTTGAGCACAGTTATGACCTGCTCTTATTGCTATTCCTTTTGTATCTAAGATAGCTGCAATATCGTGTGGATGAATTTTTTCCATTGAAAATGAAATTACTCCGATTCTTTTCTTAACATCTAATGAGCCATGAATTTTTAAATCTTTAATTTCTTGCAATCTTTTTAAAGCATATGTTGTTAATTCTTTTTCATGTGATTGAATATTATCCATGCCAATATCATTAAGATAATCTATGGCTGCTCCTAATCCAATTGCATCTGCTATTGGTGGAGTTCCTGCTTCAAATTTGTAAGGAGCATTTTTATATGTTGTTTCAAGTAAATTAACTTCTTTTATCATATTTCCACCGCCTAAAAATGGTTCCATTTTTTCTTGTAACTCTTCTTTTGCAGATAAGATTCCTATTCCAGTTGGGCCGAGCATTTTATGACCTGAAAAAGCCAGGAAATCAGCGTAACTTGAATCAACTTTAAAATGAGGAACTGATTGAGCTGCATCTACTAAAAATAATGATTTATTATCATGAACTAATTTACTTATATCTTTAATATTATTTATAGTTCCTGTTACATTAGAGCAATGAGTTAGAGCAACTAGTTTTGTGTTTTTTGTTAACAATGATCCAAAATGTTTCATATCTAAAGTTGTATCTTTGTTAAGATTAATGTATTTTAATTTAACACCTTTAAATTTATATAAAAATTGCCAAGGAATAATGTTAGCATGATGTTCTGCTATAAATAAAATAATTTCATCTCCTTTTTTAGTTCCTTGTTTCATTAAAGAATAAGCAATTGTGTTGATAGATTCAGTAGTAGATCTTGTAAATATTATTTCTTGTGATTTTGAATTAATAAATTTAGAAACTTTTTCTCTTGAATTTTCATATAGTTCAGTTGATTCATTTCCTAAAGTATGAATACTTCGATGAATATTTGCATTATGTTTTTTATAAAAATCTGAAATAGTGTTAATAACTTGAATTGGTTTTTGAGATGTTGCTGCATTATCTAGATAAATCAATCTCTTGCCATTAATTTTCCTAGTGAGAATAGGAAAGTCCCTTTCAATTTGTTTTTTCATAGACAAGTTTCTGTTTTATTAAAGTTAAAAATGTTTCTCTTAAATCTTCTGAAAGTAATTCTAGAACTGGATTAAAAAATCCTGTAATAATAGCATGTTTAGCTTCGTCTTTTGATAAACCACGAGACATTAGATAGAATAATTGATCTTCATCTATTCTTCCAACAGAAGCTGAATG
>DATDYQ010000015.1:0-37552 GCA_035288965.1 Candidatus Nanoarchaeia archaeon | reverse complement strand
TTCTACGGGGTCTTTGCGTCCCGCTGGAAGTCTCCGGCATTTGCACCGGAATTGTATGTTCAGGGGATTTCAACTAGGGACAGTAGAGATCTCGTTACGCCTCTCATGCACGTCGGCGTTAAACCGACAAGGTATTTCGCTACCTTAAGAGAATTATAGTTATTCCCGCCGTTTACTAGCTCTTAGCTCCATTGAAATGAAGTTTCAAGTACTAGCACTGGGCAGACGTCACTCTCCATACACACCTTCGCAGGCTCGCGAAGAGTTACGTTTTTGATAAACAGTCGGACCTCTCTTGTAACTGAGCCCTGTAATTGCATTTATAAAAACACAATATCAGGGATTCCTTATGCCGAAGGCACGGAACTAATATGCCGAGTTCCCTTAGTTGAATTACTCCCTCATACCTTAGGCTTTTAACCTAGGGGCACCTGTGCCGGTTCTTGGTATGAATACTCAAGATTCATGCTTAGACCTTTTTCATGGACTCAAGATATCAGCTGAACAATCCTTGCGAACTGCTATTCTCAGATTTACCCAAGTTCTCATCATTACGATACTCCCTTGACTTGTTCTGATTAACGCTAGCAGTTACTAGCGTCAGCTTACTCCAAAGTGTCAGGTCTTAGCCTTATGTTGCCATATGTACTTAAGTAGTATCGGAATATTAACCGATTTCCCTTTCCAAAAAGTCAATTACGACTTATGTTAGGATCAACTTACTCTTAGCTGAACTGCAGTGCTAAGAAACCCTTGCCCTTTCGGTATCGGAGATTCTAACTCCGTTTAGCTCCTACTATTGCCAGGATTCTCATTCTTAGTAGATCAACTTCTTCTCACGAAAAAGCTTCTGCTCTATTAAGACGCCTACCTACCACACTGTAAATAAATACAGGTCTATAGTATCGGTAATTAGCTTAGCCCCGTCCATTTTCAGGGCCCGTAATCTTGACAGGTGAGCTGTTACGCTTTCTTTAAAGGATGGCTGCTTCTAAGCCAACCTCCCCGCTGTCTGTGATTACAGACACCTTTCACCCTTTAACACTTAGCTAACATTTCAGGACCTTAACTATAGTCTGGGATGTTTCCCTCTCGCAACAGACGTTTATCGCCTGCTCCCGTTTCCAAGTTTCTTCGATGTTAAGATATTTTGAGTTGGACAGCGAGCCGAGGAATTTCTTCCCTTAAACTCTCAATCCGTACCTCTACCCTCTCAACAATCTCCACTCAGACTTGACTGCGGCCAACTTCGGTAGGAACCAGCTATCACTAGGCTCGATTGGCTTTTCACCCCTAACCCAAAGTCATAAGAACGCTTGTACACAGCACCTCTTCAGACCTCCACAAGGTGTAATCCCTGCTTCATCTTGCTCTGGGTTAGATCGCCTAGTTTCGGGTCATACCCAAGTGACTAATGGCATTTTCATACCATGCTCCTCATTACTTGCGAGCATTTGCTTTCGCTTCGGCTTCATTTTATTTAGCCTTGCCACTCAGATAAACTCCCTGGCCCGTTATTCGAAACGTACGATACAACTCCTAAGAGCCGTATCATCCTATCGCCATTAGATTTCAGGATCTTTTAACTCCCTGTTAAGGGTTCTTTTCAACTTTCCCTCACGGTACTGGTACGCTATCGGACTTAGTAAGTATTTAGGGTTAGAGGTTAATGCCCCCCGTATTCAGACCCAATATCCAATGAGCCCTACTCTGGAAATTGCAAAATCCACTTCACTTTACTTACGAGACTTTCACTCTCTTTGGTATTTTATTCCAAAAAACTTCAGCTCGTGAAGCTAGGATCTTAATGCAATCCCGAACACCACATCTCCTTGCTATTTCTAGTAGGATTCGGTTTGCCCTGTGCCGCGTTCGCTCGCTGTTAATAACGGCATCTCGATTGATTTCTTTTCCTGCGGGTACTAAGACGTTTCAATCCCCCGCGTTGTTCATCATTTGCATGATTTCTCCGAAGAGAAGGAAGTCCTATTCAGACACTCTCGGATCACAGGCTGCGTGCGCCTACCCGAGACATTTCGTAGCTTGCCACGTCCTTCTTCATCTTACTAAGCCAAGTCATCCATCTAATGGCTTACTGAGCATACAATTAAGATAACCTATGCACGGCTTTCATTAATATGAAAACCCTTCATCCACAAAAATTCATTTGTGAACTGCATTAAATATCAATAGTGGACTCGTCGGGAAAATCGCTGCCTTTAAGCTTTTGCCGACGGGCAGTTTCGAACCCGAGGCCTCTCGCGTGCAAGGCGAGCGTTCTACCGCTGAACTACGAGCCCATTATGAAAATAAAATTTGTATGAGCAGTAAATAATAAAAATAAATTAGGAGGTGATCCAGCCGCAGGTTCCCCTACGGCTACCTTGTGACAACTTAACCCACCTCACTGAACTCAGATTCGACTTATTCAAAAAAATAAGCCTCACCTGAACTCTGCTCGGTTGGTTTGATGGGCGGTGTGTGCAAGGCTCAGGGACATGTTCACCGGACTGTGTTGAGGTCCGATTACTAGGGATTCCAACGTCATGAGGGCGAGTTACAGCCCTCAATCTGGACTAAGATAAGGTTTAGAGGATTAGCTTCTCTTTTCAGAGTTGCATCCCATTGTCCTTACCATTGTTGCGCGCGTGTAGCCCAGGAGATTCGGGCCATACTGACCTATCGTTGCCCACACCTTCCTCCTCCTTTCGAAGGCAGTCTCTACATTGTGCTCATTCCTAATCTCTTAGATGTTAGCAAATGTAAACATGGGTCTTGTTCGTTGCTTGACTTAACAAGACATCTTACGACACGAACTGACGACGGCCATGCAACTCCTCTCGGCTCGTTAGGTAAGACCTTCGATCTGACCTTCATCCTGCCGTCGCCCCTGGTGAGATTCCCGGCGTAGAATCCAATTGAACCGCACGCCGCACCCCTTGTAGTGAGCCCCCGCCAATTCCTTTAAGTTTCAGTCTTGCGGCCGTACTTCCCAGGCGGCGAGCTTAACACCTTCGCTCAGGCACTGCACATCCACTAAGAATGTGCAACACATAGCTCGCAGCGTTTACAGCTGAGACTACTGGGGTCTTTAGTGGGTAAGAGAAGGAATATGAAGTTGTGATATTTTTTCTGGATGTTTTAATTTTATTATTTTCAACAATCCATTTATTCTCTCTCTGCCATAGATATATATTTCGTATTCTTTATTTCTTCTTCTATCTCTTATTCTTGTACTGAATTTTATTTTTTTATTGTTCAAAAATTCTTTAATAAACTCAAAGATTTCTTGACACGTAATCGAGAAGCTTATTTCAGCTTGTCTTTTACTTATATAACATTCAGCATCGAATAATCCGGAGATATAAGAAGCTTTTAGAGAATCTTGAAGACTTTTTATATAATTTGGTATTTTCAAATTTTTCCTTACAGCTCCCTTAGGAATTTCTAAAGTTTCTGTCAGGTATTTGTAAACTTTCTTGTCTTTTACATGACTATAATAAGAATTTCTGTTTTTGTCGTGGAATAAGTTCAATTCAAGATTAAATACATCCTTAAATAAAGGCTGCAAAACTTGAATATGGTAATCCAGGCATTTATCAGTTATATGGATTCTTGATGATGACATATTGCCATCGCCATGAATTATTCCTATTACTCTGCATAATTTCTTTGTTAGTCTCTTCGGTAGTTTACTAGACATTCTAATCCTCTATAGTCAGTATTAATATAAAAAGTCTTCTCTTACCCATATCTAATCCCGATCGCTCCCTCAGCTTTCGTCACTCACAGTCAGACCCGTTCTAGGTAGGCGCCTTCGCCACAGGTAGTCCTCCGTGGATTATCGCATTTTACCGCTCCCCACAGAATACTCCTACCTCCTCCCGGTCTCTAGTAAGGCAGTGTCTCTTGCACGTTGTTATGTTAAGCACAACAATTTCACAAAAGATTTACCGAACCTGCTACGGACGCTTTAGGCCCAATAATCGCGGTCCCCACTTGTGACGCTGGTGTTACCGCGGCGGCTGGCACCAGTCTTGCCCATCACTTATTCGCCAAGCTACTTACACTTGGCAAAAGCTATACATTGTATAGCACTTGGGATCCCCTTATCACACTTTCGTGCATTGTAAAGTTTTCGCGCCTGCTGCACCCCTTAGGGCTAGGGCCAGTATCTCAGTGCCCTTCTCGGGGCTAGGACTCTCATCCCCCCTACTGATCATTGGCTTGGTGAGCCATTACCTCACCAACAACCTAATCAGCCGCTGACTTATCCTTAGGCATTACTTTTTGAAGAAAACACATTCCAGTTGTAATCTTCTATTGAGTTTTAGCATCAGTTTCCCAATGTTATCCTCAACCTAAGGGCAAATTATCAACGTGTTACTGAGCAGTTCGCCGGTGGTATTGCTACCCCCAGACTTGCATGGCTAAGTCGAATCCCAATAGCAGCGACCTCCCGCAGGATCAACGGGAATTAAGCTTTTATTGTAACCGCAAGATATAATATAATTAGCGTAATTTATTCTCACTATTTAGAGTTCTGCTCATACATCCTACTTAAAAATTCATTTAAGTAATCATTATTGAATAT
Source organism: Candidatus Nanoarchaeia archaeon (assembly GCA_035288965.1). Lineage (GTDB taxonomy): Archaea > Nanobdellota > Nanobdellia > SCGC-AAA011-G17 > JAGVZF01 > DATDYQ01. Next base: position 32,958 of record DATDYQ010000015.1, on the reverse strand, counting down.
TCTATTTCTAAAATATTCTAATTAAATGCTTTTAACAAATCTTAGAAGATATAATATTTACCTTCCTCATGCATGATCAAAGCATAATTCTTGGTTAAGAAGTTATATTTAAAGGTTACTGTATATTACTTTTAAAATAAAAAAATAAAATTATCTTACAGTATAAAGTTTAGGTTCACCAAATGAATTGTATCTTAAATAATATTGTTTACCGTCAATAACTAATTTATCTACTTCACTCTTGATTGTCGTGGTTGAATTTCTTGTAATAACTTCCAAATTACCTGGACCGATTGAATGCTTCAAATTGTTTTCTTGAGCAACTACATAAAGTGCTCCAAAAGCTCCTATCAAAAAAGCAACCCCTCCCATTTGTTGTCCAGTCATATTTCTAAATTTATTTGTAATATTCATATCTATCCCCCCTATAATAATAAGAATTTAAAAATATTTAAAAATCTATTTATTTAGCCTTTCTCTTTCTCTTTTCTTTTTTCATTCTCTTACGTTGCCATTTCCATCTCATTTGACCTTTTTTCTTCCAACGTCTAGAGCTTCTTTTCATATTTATTTTCTTTAATATGTTGTATATAAAGTTTTCCTATAACAAAAATTTTTTAATATCATCTAAATCTTCTATTGTTGTTTTCATAAACCATTTTCCTTCAGGATAAATAACTAATGTTGTTCCATCTGGGTTGCAAAATCCTAAACATCTTGTTCTTGTAATCCAAACATCATTAATTAATCCGTTTTCTTTTACAAATAATTTAAGGTTAAAAAAAATTTCAGTTCCATTAATATTTGCACAACAATCTCCTTCCTCTCTTTCATTAACACAAACAAATACATGTTTCTTAACCGCTAATTTTGTAATTTCCATCATTCTAATCTTATTAATTTCTCTTTACTTTTTAATCCCTTAATAATTTTAACATCTTTATTGAAATATTTTCTTAAAAATTTTATAATTTCTATATTGGCTTTATTATTTTCAGCTTTTTCTTTTATTTTTATTAAATAATAATCATCCTTTTTCTCAATATTATTCTTAGATTGATTTATTTTTACCTTTATTTTTATAACTTCCATCATTCGGTATATTTATGGCCAAATACTATCTTTTCTAAATATAATTCTTTTTTATTAATATCATAAGAAAATATTATCCTTAATTTTCCAATCCATAATCTACAACTTCCGCTTAAATCATAATGTAAATGCTTATATCTTGTAGGATCTTCAGATACTTCCCCTACTTTTTTCTTTATTCTTTGTTGGAATTGTTTATCTAATTTTTTAAAATCTTTTGAGAATTCTTCAGTAGGAAGTATGTTATAGTTCATTCCAATCAACAAATTTTCTCTTTTTAATCTGTTCCTTTGATTTTCTGTAAGAATCCATAAAATCTTTATCGCTCATTAATTCTAAAGATTCTACTATTGTGTCAAAATCATCCTTAACTCTAACTAAATCTAAAATTGCCTGTTTATTTACGCTTACCATGGTTTTCATTTCATTGTAATAGGACTTACTAGTTAATAAATATTACTCTTTTATTTCCATAATTCTAATGCTTCTTCCTCAACAAAATGTAATTTTTTTCCTGGAATTATTATACATTGTGGGAATAAATTAAATTTTATTTTTATTAAATCTTTAATTTTTCTATATTTTATCTCTTGTTTATCATTTGTTAATCCAGCAATTCCAACAACATCATTATTAATATTATTTTTAATTAAATAATTTAATCCCTCATTTATCGTCATTAAATTTTCATTGATATCAAGCAAGAATAATGTATGCATATCATTTTCATAATTTTTCTTAAAAACTTCTATCGGTGTTTTAACATTTTCATTATTAAATGGAATAGAAGTTATCTTTCCAAATTTATATAATTCCAATCCAACTTCTCCAATAGCATTCAATATGGAAGCATTATGAATAATTTTTATTTTAATCTTTAATTTCTTAGCATCTATTAACAATGTAATATGTGTAGTAGCTGAAAAAACATCTCCGATAACTAGAAAAGCAACATTTTCTTTCTTTGCTTTGTTTAATATCTCAATATTCTTATTTTCAACAAATTCTCTATCTGCTAATATTATCTTTTTTTTATAAAATTTCTCTAAATCTTTTACACTACAGTTTAATTTGCTAGTATAATTTTCTAAATAAATGTATTTGCATTTCTTTATAGCTTCCAACCCATTAAAGCTTATATCTTTCTCATCATTTAGCCCGATTCCAATAAAATATAGCATAAATTTTTAGTAAAATAAGGGTTTTTATTACTTTCTAAACTGTCCTTGCCACTTACTTATTGCTTTATCAACAATATTGCTCGGCCATCCAACATCCAATAAATTTTCTTTTACTTCATTAACAGGAACATTCCTCAACAAAGCTTCTTTTACATAATCATCTAATTCACTTAAAGCTTTATCATCTTTGTTTAATTTCTTTTCATCTTTAAATTTCATCTCTTCTTCAGGAGGATTTAATATAGCTTCATAAGGTTTTTCTTTAACTCTAACATAAAAGTAAATAATTAATATTATCAAAACAGCAATTATTATTGGTATTCCCGCCCATAAAAATATAGTAGAAGATTTAACTCTGCATTGTTTACCACAAGATCCTCCGCAATCAATTCCTTCTTCATTTTGATTTTGTATCCCATCATCGCAAGTTGCAGTGCAACTTTGACTTAATTCTGGTTTTCCAACATTATTGTTGCATCCATTTACATCTATACATGTTCTTGTCTGTGCATTATTAACACATTCATCCCATTCTTCACAATACCAACTAGGTAAACATCCTGATTCAATTTTTTTAATATTGATTTCAGCATTTTTATTAACTATTTGCATAAATGTTATCTCAGTTTCAGCTTTTCCATCATTATCAAGATCTGCTCTTTTAGTTTCACCCAAATTAAATTTTAAAACTCCAAGATTCCCTATTCTAAAGTTAGCCACACTTCCTTGACTTCCATCATAAAATAAATTTACTCTTTTAACAGAGCTGAAAATAATATCTACAGAATTCTTTTCTGGTATTTGTATTGTAACTTCATTTACATTAGCATAATCAATATCATAAATTGCATTTCCTGTTAAATAATTATTCAATCCGCTTTTATCAAAAGAAACAATAAAGAAAGTCAAAGCTATAAACATAAATACTACAATTAAAACCTTGCCTAAATTTCCCACCCTTTGCACCTCTTTATCATCCCGATTAATTGTTTTTATCTATATATATCTTTCTATTTTAATGATTATGCTTAACAATCCCCCCAAACTTATTCCATTTAATATACTACTATAAGTTTCATTACTTTTAATATTCAAAATTAAGAATAATATTAATGGTAAAATAGATATTACCAAATTTAAATATAATCGTTTTTTATTATATCTAAATAAAGTTCCATATACTAATAATGTTATGAAAATAATGCTAATAACTAATAAAAATAATGTATTGCTGCTAAAGCCTATTGCCAATAATCCTAAAAATAAAACTGCATATCTTAAAAAGTATGCTATTACTACCCCCAATAATACACATAAGAAGAAAATAAGAAAATTATTCATATTTATTAATACCATTATAGATAATATAATTAAAATAGCTCTCAATCCTAAAATTATGGCCTTTTTTCCAACTATAACTTCATTTCCTGTTTTTTTTCTTATTATAACGCCGACAAAGAACCCCAATACAATTACTAAATAGGATAATATCAATTGCCAATATTCTAACATAAATCTATTTTAATTAGCGATTATAAAAGCTTTTCTAAATTATATATTCCATCGCAGGCCATGTCCCAAATTTTAATCTTACAAAGATTTCATAGAACTTATCTCTTGCATAGCAGAAATTTTAGGGTTTAAGCCAATAACCCCGTCATTAAACATATAATCTAATGACCTTTTTAGTATATTTTTACAACCATTAAAGTCAGCATTAATTTCATATCCACAACTTTTACATTTAAATAGGCCTTGAAATCTTCTAATGCCCATTTCACCACATCTTGAACAAGTTTTTGAAGTATTCATCTCATTTATTTTAATTACTTGTATTCCTTGTTGATTTGCTTTGTAAGTTATAATATTAGTTAATTTAAAGAAAGGCATAGAATAGATTATTCTATTAAGTTTTCTATATCTAAATCTTCTTATACCTTTCATATCACCAATAACAATTAAAGATTTCATTTCTTTAGCAAACCTGACAATTTCATTAGCAATCTTATGTAATTCTTGTTCGACTATTCTTTTTTCTTTGTTTCCTATTGCTTTTATTTTATTTAATAATTTTTTCTGTCCAAGTTTCTTTTTCATATATGCATAATGCCTTCTTATTCCTCTTATATTTCTACCATAGAAAATAGGTTTTAAGCATCTACTGTTACAAACAGTTGCTATATTTCTTTCACCTAAATCTATAGCAGTTATTATTTTATATTTAATTTTTTTAATTTCATATTGGTAAACTAATCTTAATTCATAGTTTCCTTTTTTATTTTTAATAAGTAAACTATCTTTTAGATATTTAATATCTAATGGCTCTTTATGTGGTTTTATTGGCAACCAAATACCAATACCTTTCCTTTTTCGTACACTTATCTTTATCCAATAGGGGGTAAGTTTAGTCTTTTTATTTCTAAACCAAATCTGTTCATTTGGGATAACTAAAGGATAATCTTTATATTTTATCTCGTCCTTTGCATAATACCAGCCTTTAGCTCTTTTATGTTGACTTAAAATATTTTTATCAATGCCAAATTGCATCCACCATTGAAAACCATTATATTCATGATCTAAGGCTTCTTGTTTAGATTTAGTCAGTTTTAATATCCCTGTCTTTATTACTTCGGTTACTATCATAATGAGTAAATATTAAATCTATTTATATATCTCACGCGCACATGTGAAATGTGTGAGATGTGAAATGTGATAGTAAAATATATTTTAAAAAATATAGGATTTAGGACAGAGCTTCAATCGCAATAACATTTAAATACTATATTGACTAGAAAATAGTAAACATGAAGCCAATGTATTATAAAGATGATGATGGAAAAGAGTACAAAATATCTTTTAGTGAAGAACTCCAAATGAAGAATCTTCACGCAGCCAGGGAAAATACGAATTGGTTAAAAAAGACCTTTTATGCCAAGATTATTCTCATATTAATTATTCTAGCATTGACCATAGCAGTATTATTTATCTTTTTCAGACTTGATCAAATAGATTTCTTCACAAGATTAGCATATAGATAAAGTTAAAAACATATTATCTTTCTTATATTTTATGGAATTTGCTATTATTCTTTCAAAGAAAGATCCTGCTGGTTTAACAATAAAAGAATTTTTGCCAGGAAATTTGAATGTTCATCTAGTAGAAAAAGAATCCATTTATAATGAAAATATTGATAAAAAAGTAAAAGCTGATTTTTTCATATTTGCAACAAAACATGAAAGTAAAACAAAACTCCCTGCTTTTTCTGTTCATTGTCCAGGAAATTGGGATAAAGCAGAAATGGGTGGAAAGGATAATATATTGAACCCAAGTTCAGCATTACTGCAATTTAAAGCATTAAAATTTCTAAGTCAAAATAATCCAAAATATGAATTAATTTTAGAAGCTACTCACCATGGTCCTTATCTTGAAAAACCTTGTTTCTTTATTGAAATTGGAAGCTCATTAAAAGAATGGCAGGATAAAGAAGCTGCTTCTTTAATCTCTAAAGCTATTTTTCATGTGATAAAAAATGATACAGAAAAAGTTAAAACTGCAATAGGTATTGGGGGATTACACCATGGTCCAAATTTTGTTAAATATTCTTTAAAAAATAATGTTGCTATCAGTCATATTTGTCCAAAATATGCTTTGCAATTTTTAAATCAAGAAATGTTAGATCAAGCTATAAATAAAACAATAGAAAAAGTTGATTATGTTTTAGTTGACTGGAAAGGTTTAGGAAAAGAAAAAGAAAAGATTAAAGATTTACTAAAAGATATTGATTTAGAAGTTATTAAGATTTAGATAAACTATTTAAGCTAGATTTTCTTTTAATTTTTAATGAAAAAAGAGGTTATTTGTATATTTTTAGTATTTTTACTTTTAGCAATTCCTTTTTCTTCTGCACAGTTAACTTCAATAGAAATAATAAGTGTAAAAGTTAATGAAAGTGCTATTAAAGTTTTAGTTGACAATAAGCTTGAATATGATGTTATCAAAGAAACATTTATTATAAATAATCAATATACAATAATTCAAGAAGTTGAATTTCCTGCTTTTAATACTATAACCTTTACTGTTAATTATCCAACTGGAATCAAACTAGAAACATTGCAAGTTATTATTGATAAGAATAATGTTAATTACACATTTACTGGAAATGAAGAATCATTTGATTTGCAACAAAATATAGCTCAACAACAAACAAGCCAAGCTATAACTATAACTGAAAGTAATAGTCCAATAAGTTATATTTATTCAGGAACAAGAGTAGCTAAAATACAAGATAATAATGTTGTTTATTTTAGTTCTGATAATATTGGAAGTACAAGTTTAGAAACAGATAGTTCAGGGACTATCGAATTTAAAGCTAATTATTTGCCTTTTGGTAAAGAGTTATCATTCTCTTCTACTGGAAAAGAGAAATATGGCTTTACAGGCAAAGAGTATGATGCTGAAAATAGTTTAAACTATTTCAATGCTAGATATTATAATCCAAGCAATGGTAAGTTTATTTCTGTTGACAGTATATTTAAACCAAGTGAAGGTGGTTATCAATATGTTAGAAATAATCCATTAACAATAACTGATCCTAGTGGTAAAGATGCTCCAAAATTAAATTTACCTAAAAATTTACCTAATTTTATAAAAGATAATCCTTTATATCAAGAATGGCAAAGAATAAAAAAGGAAGAAGAACGTCAAGAAAAAGAAAATACAGAAGCAATAACAAACGCAATAAATGAACCAGGTTATGTTTCAGAAGGTCTAAGAAGCCTTGCTCAAGAATTAGAAGGAACTGAAAAAAGATTGTCTGATGCTAATAGGAATTTAGCAAGGTCTCTTACAATACTTTATGAAGAAATAGATAGAATAAATAAATTACAAAAAGAAGAAGCAGAACATGAAATAATCTTTGGAAATTATCCATTATATCAATTAGAAGCAGATTTAGCTCAAGAAGAATCTCAAAATGCGCTAGCAGAATACAGAAAGACATTACCATTACATAATGTTTTGCCAATAGTTATAAATGAAGAAAGGTCACACCCCTTAAAAATTAAAACTAAAGATATTAAACCGCTACCATTGCCAGAAACATTTGATGACAACACAGCAAAAATTTTCTATAACATATTCAAACAATAAGTAAAATACTAACCTTGAAGTTATAAAAATTTAGCAAAACATTTAAATAACTAAGTTTATTACTAAAATCCATGAAAAAGGTATTAATCTCTTTAATTTTATTATCTTTGATTGTAATAGCTGCATGTACTCCTAAAACAGAAACTCCAAATAACGATCAAACTCAAATTAAAACAGATTGTTCAGATAGTAATGAATGCACTACAGACTCTTTCAATGAACTAACAAAACAATGTGAACATGTAACAAAAGAAAATTGTTGTGGCAATGCTGTTTGTGAACCTTCTGAAAGAGAATGTGACTTTTCAACATATCAAACCAAATGTGTACAAGATTGCAATGCCATCTGTCCTGCAAAGGTTGTTGTAAATAATGATGCTTCAACTAATCAGCATGAATTTTCATTCAAGTGTTCAGATTCAAATTGCAAACAAATAACAGATAGTGAATTTGAAATTACTGGATTAAGCTCGATTCAAACAACTTTAGTCAATTTAGGAGAAATGTCTTCGTCTGCAATAACATCAAATTTTGACTGTAAAAAAGATAGTTCCCTTTTAGCAAATGCAGATGGTGATTCTTTCAAAGGAATAATCTTTAAAGATTACTTCAATAATAATGAAGAAAATCTAGACTCCTTAAACAGCAGAATTCAAAGCAATAATAAAGCAACTTATTATTTACAATTTGATGCTTCAAAAAGAGATATTCCTACAAAATTTGTATGTAATATAGCATTAGCTTCTCAAATAGGTTTTAAAAATATTCAAGTTGTAACCATCAATATTAAATAAAAGAAACCTTTTTAAATGATTGATTTACTAATTCTTGATATAGCGGAGTAGGGCAGCTAGGAGTGCCCGTCGGGCTCATAACCCGGAGGTCGTTGGAGATTCCTTAAAGGATCGACGAATTCAAATCCAACCTCCGCTATTTTTCATTCACAAAATATATAAACTCAGATTGTTATAAATTACTAAATGAAAAAAAGAGAAGTGAAAAATAAAAATTATGAAAAAATATTAATTATTATTTTATCAGTGTTGCTTCTCATCAGTATATTGATTAACCTTTTCGTAATAAAAGATTTTAATATAGTTAATCCAAATCTTAAAGATCTGCCTGAATTATCATTAAAGGATTACTCTTCACTTGAAGTTGAAGTATTTGAAGAAAAACTAGTTTTAAAGGCAAATTGTTATGCTGTCGTTGGAACTATAACTAGTGATTTATCAACATCAATTAACGATGCTTTAAATAACAACATAAATGAACGTCCTAATACTCATGATTCTTTAAAGAACATATTAAATGCTTTCAACATTAAAGTAATAATGGTTAAAGTAACTGAAATAAGAGATAAAAACTTTTTATCCAATCTTTATCTAGTAAAGAATAATAAAATAATTTCTTTAGATACAAAACCGAGTGATGCTATAGCTTTAGCTTTAAGAGTTAATGCTCCTATGTATATTAATAATAATTTACTAAAAGAATATGGGATAAAATATTGCTAAGAAAGCTTTTTAAATTAACCTTTACAAATTCTCCCTATGAAATTCCCTAAGCTAAAAAACAAGCTAATATTAGCTCCAATGGAAGATATTAGTAATCTGCCTTTTCGTTTACTTTGCAGAAAATATGGCTGTTCATTAGCTTACACTCAACAAGTTTCTTCTCTAGCTTTATTACATAATAATCCAAAAACAATTAATTTAATAGAAACAAATAAGCAAGATTCTCCAGTTGGTTTGCAAGTTTTTGGTAGAAATTCTAATGCCATTGTAGAAGCAACTTCCCTGTATCTAAAAAACTTTGATATCCTAGATTTAAACTTTGGTTGTCCAAGTAAAAAAATAGTGGCTCAGGGTTATGGCTCTGCTTTATTAAAAGAAAAAGGAACAATATTTAATTTAATTTCAGGAATTAAAGATAATATCAAAATTCCATTAACAATAAAAATGCGCTCTGGTTTTAAGGAAAATGAAGCATTACAATTAGTTAAGGTTATAGAGGAAGCAGGAGCTTGTGCAATAACAATACATGCTAGAACAGCTTTACAAGGTTATTCTGGAAAGGCAGATTGGAATATTATTAAAGAAGTTAAAGAAAATGTTTCTATTCCTGTTATAGGAAATGGTGATATTACCTCTCCTTTAGAAGCTGAAAGAATGTTAGATGAAACAAAATGTGATTATGTAATGATAGCGAGATCTGCAATGAACAATCCTTTTATCTTTAAGCAAACATTACATTATTTTAAAACTAAAGAAATAATAAAGCAAACAAATATTGAAAAAATTAACTTGTTTTTTGAATATCTTTCTTTAGATAAAAATCCAAATATTGCTACTTTAAAATTAATGGCTCATAACTTTTCATCTGGAATTAATGGAAGTTCTAAACTTAGAGAGCAAATAACTCATGCTAAATCAATAGATAATTTAGTTTCTTTAATGAAAGAATTTAAAGATAATCTTTATAAACAATCTATTCCTGACTAATATTATGTTAATTGCAGGCGCGGATGATGCCGGTCGCGGGCCAGTTCTCGGACCGATGGTATTAGCTGGAGTTTTAATAGATGAAAAAGACGAACATAAACTAAAAGATATTGGTGCTAGAGATAGTAAAACATTAACTCCAAAAAGGAGAGAAGAACTAGCTAAAAAGATAAAGAAAATAGTTAAATCTTATCATATTGTAATAATCCCAGCTTCAGAAATAGATGATAAACTATCCCATGGGATTAATTTAAATGATATAGAAGCATTAAAAGCTGCTGAAATAATAGATAAACTAAATCCTGAAAAAGTAATTCTAGATTGTCCAAGCAATAACAAAAAAGCATGGAAAAATAAAGTTTATGAGCATATTAAAAATAAGAATATTATATTAATTTGTGAACATAAAGCAGAAAGATTTCCACCAGTAGGAGCAGCTTCAATTCTAGCAAAAGTAACTCGAGATGAAGAAGTGGCTAAAATACAAAAAATGGTTCCATTCCCAATTGGAAGTGGATATCCAAGTGATCCAATTACTAAAAAGTTCATGAAAGAACATCTAAATGAATATGAAGAACTATTCAGAAAATCGTGGTCAACATTCCAAAACCATAAAGAAGGAAAAAAACAGAGAAATTTAGATGATTTTTGACAATAATAAAATATATAAATCCCTTAAAAGCTATTATCCTATAAAAAAGAGCATAAAATGACAATAATACAAAAAATAGTAGCCCGAGGTTTTAAATCATTTTCTAAGCATACAGAACTAGTTTTTGGAAATGATTATAACTGTATTCTCGGTCCCAATGGTAGTGGGAAGTCTTGCCATTATGACACATTAGTCCAAAAAGATGATGGTTCTGAAGTTAAAATAGGAGAATTAGTAGAAGAACAAATAAATAAAAATCAAACAAAAACTCTAGATGATGGCATATATTGTGATAATAAAGAAGAGATAAAATTAATCTCTTTAAACCCAAATTCTATGAAATCTGAAGCAATTAAGGTATCAAAATTCATTAAAAGAGAAGGTGAACCATATTTATATGAAATAAAAGTAAATTCTGGGAAAAAAGTTAAAACAACTGGCTGTCATCCTTTAATTGTTTTCAGAAATGGTAAAATAGTAAGTTCATTAGCTAGAGATTTAAAAGAAAATGATCTTATTGCAACTCCAAGAATAATTTTTACTTCTTCAAATTCAAATGATAAAGATTTCGCTAGGTTATTTGGTTATGTTATTGGTGATGGTTATATTAATTACTATATGAAAAGAATAGAATTTGTAAATAAAGATAAAGAAATAATAAAAGATTACAAAAATTTAATAAAAAAGCTTTTTAATATCGGTCCAAAGTACGAAAAGATAACTAACGGCATAACAAGAATTATGTATTACCAAAAAGACTTTGTTAATAAAGTAATCAATTTAATAAAAAACAATGAGAATAAATACACCTCAGAATTCAAGTATATTCCAGATAATTTCTTAAATAATGATTTAGAAACAGTCTCTAATATTCTTGCAGGATTATTTGATACAGATGGAACAATAGACAAAAATAAAGCAGTTGTAGAATTCTGTTCTAAAAATGAGAAGTTAGTTAATCAAATACAAAGATTATTACTGAGATTCAATATTATAGCTAGAAAGAAAGCAAGATTATGTAAGGCTACTAATACAATTAATAAAACAGAAAGAGAATATTATTATTTATATATAGAAGGTTATGAAAATATTAAGAAATTCTATATAAATATCCCATTAAGATGTATTTACAAAAAAGAAAGATTAGAGCAAAAATTAAGGATTAACAAAACAACAAATCCAAATTTAGACATTCTTCCAAAAGAAACCAATTTATTAATAAAAAGAGCAGTTAAACTTCTTGGAATTAAAGCTAAATATCTATCTAAACAATATCCAAAATTAACAGCTTATATAGATAACAGATGCAATCCAACGAGACAAGGAATAAATGAAATTTTACCAATATTATCAAATAAACTATTAAAAATATATTATGCTGGGTTAGGGTTAAAAAAAGATCAATTTAATTTAGTAGAAGTCATGGATGAACTTTACATTCCAGGAAGGCAAGTAAGCTTAGCTATAGGATTGAGTAAAACTTGTGTAAGAGATCGTTGGGCAACCGGCCAGTTTACACCTAGAACCAAAAATTTAGATGCATTCTTTAATTTCATTCAATCTGCTATAACCTCAAGAGTGTCTGAATTAAAGGATATCATGAATACTCTTTATTCATTAGCAAATTCTGACATCTTTTGGGATAGAATAACTTCAATCAATAAAATCAAGGGAGAAGAATATGTATATGATCTAACTATTCCAAATAACCATAACTTCATTGGTAATGGTATTTTTGTTCACAATAGCAATGTCGCAGATTCTTTATGTTTCGTTCTAGGCAAATCCTCAGCAAAATCTCTAAGGGCTGAACGTTCTTCTCATTTGATTTACAATGGTGGTAAAAAACACCCTCCTGCAAAAGAAGCAGAAGTATCTATTTTCTTTGATAACAGCAAAAAAGAATTTCCAATATCAGAAGAAACAGTAAAAATATCAAGAATTGTAAAACAATCCGGAAATTCGGTTTATAAAATAAATGATAAAACAATGACAAGACAACAAGTCGTTGATTTACTTTCAGCTGCAAAAATTGATCCAGATGGTCATAATATTATCTTACAAGGAGATATTGTTAATTTCATACAAATGCGTCCTGAAGATAGAAGATTAATTATTGAAGAAATAGCTGGAATCTCAATTTACGAAGATAAAAAATTTAAAGCATTGCAAGAATTAGAAAAAGTGGATCAAAGAGTAAATGAGGCTAATATCATATTAACAGAAAGAGAAGCTAATCTAAGGGAATTAAAAAAAGATCGTGATCAGGCTAAAAAGTATAAAGATTTGCAAGATAGAATCAAAGATAATAAAGCTACTTTTCTTCATATACAAATTAAAGAAAAAGAAGAAAAAAGAAATGAAACAGAAAAAAGATTAACCGAAAATCAATCTAAAGTAGATAATTTTAAGAAAAGTATGGAAGAAATAAGGTCTTTAATCCAGACAAATAAAGATGAAATTCTTAATATTACAAAAGAGATAGAAGAAAAAGGTGAAAAAGAACAAATTATCTTAAGAAGCCAGATAGATGAACTTAAAACTTCAATTATTAAAAATCAATCAAGGCTTGAAACACTACAAAATGAAATAAAGAAAATTGAAGAGAGAAAATCTCAATTAAAAAATAATATTAATGATCTAAATTCTCAGATTACTTCACTAAAAGAGCAAAGAAAAGATTTTGAAAATAATCTTAAATCATTGCAGCAAGAAGAAGATTCATTAAAAAAAGATATTAATTCATTTAAGGAAAAACATCAAATTTCAGAAGTTAATGAACTTAAAAATAAGATTAATAATATAGAAAAAAATGTAGAGTTTGCCTTAGATGCTCAGCAAAAGCTTCATGAAGAAAAACAATCTATTATAAGAGAAAGAGATAAAGCAGAATTCCATATTAATGACATTGATTTAAAATTATCCAAATTAACAGGGTCAAAATCAGAAAATATAGATAAATTAAGGCAAGAATTTAAGAAAATAAGCGTAGAATTAAGCAGAAATTTAAATGATGATTCTTCATTATCAGCTCAGCTTTCAAATGCAAGAAAAAAATATAATGAATCTTCAGATGAATTATCAAGATTAAATGCTCAACATATTGGAATAAAAGAAACTGTTTCTCATGATTCTTCTATAAAAAGAATATTATCTTTAAATCAATCTGGAATTCATGGCACATTATCTCAGCTTGGAGAAGTTCCATCTAAATATTCTCTGGCTTTAGAAGTGGCAGCAGGTCAAAGAATTAATAGCATTGTAGTTGAATCAGAGGTTATAGCATCTAAATGCATTTCTTTATTAAAAGAAGAAAAACTCGGAATAGCTACATTTTTACCATTAAATAAGCTTAATGTCAAACAAATTCCAAATGAACATAGATCTTTATCTAAATCTTCCGGAGTTCATGGATTTGCAATTGATTTAATAAAATTCAATCCAAAATTTAAAGATGCTTTCATTTACGCTCTAAGCTCAACTTTGGTTGTTGATAATCTAGATATAGCTAGAAGAATTGGTATCGGAAAGATAAGAATGGTTACAATAGAAGGAGATCTAATTGAACCAACTGGAGCAATGATTGGTGGTCATAGAAGAAAGATGGGTATTGGCTTCTCACAAAAAGAGATAAGCTCGGATATTGGTAAAATAGAAAATGAACTTTCTCGACTTAAATCTATTATAGTAAGATTGGAAGAAAAGAAAAATGAATCAGAATCAATAATTTCAACATTAAGAAATAAAAAAGCAGAATTTGAAGGTGAAATCTTAAAACTAGAAAAATCAATGGGCATTTTCGACACAGCTTCCTTATCTGAAGATAAACAAAGTTTACAAAAACAACTAAAAGAACATGATAATAAAATAAAAGATATTGACAAAGAATTATATGAAATACAAAAAGATATTGAAAATTTCAAAAAACAAAGAGACTCTTTCCGAGACAATATTATTTCTCCAGACAGTTCAAAAGCACTCTCTTCATTGGAAGAAAATAAAACAATTATAAGAGAAAAAGTGCTTTCATTAAACTCAGATATTAATAGTATTAATACAAATATAGAAAAAATATTCTTGCCTGAAATAGAAAAAACAAATAAAATATTAAATGATATAGAAAAAGAAAAGTTTTCATTTTCAAATGAATTTAAAGATTTAAATGAGATAGTAAAAAACAAGCAAAATGATTTGAAAAATCTAGAGAGAAAAGAAAAAGAATATCATGGCAGGTCTAAATCATTAATTGCAAAAAGAGACAAGATTCAGCAAGATATACAAAAGAAAGAATCATTAATCATGTTGGAAGATGAAAAACAAAGAAACTTCTTCGATAAAATCAATAACTTGTCAATAGAAAGAGCAAAATTTATTGCTGAATTAGAAGCTTTGCAAAGAGAATATGAACAATATTCAGACGGAACTTTAAGGCGAGGAGTTCCAATAGATGAACTTAAATCCGAAATAAAAGATTTTGAAAAATTAATATCTGATCTAGGAAATGTTAATCTAAGAGCTCTTGAAATCTATGAAAAACTAGAAATTGATCATAAAGAAATGGTAGAAAAGGTAGATAAATTAAAATTAGAAAAAGATGATGTTCTTAAAATGATCCAGGAAATAGAAGAAAAGAAAAAAGATATTTTCATGCAAACTTACAAAGAAATCAATAAATCATTCCAAGATATATTCTCTCAACTATCCACAAAAGGTGAAGCTTCTCTTGACTTAGAAGATAAAGATAATATTTTGAAAACAGGAGTTGAAATAAAAGTTAGAATTACAGGTAATAAATTTTTAGATATCAAAAGTTTATCTGGTGGTGAAAAGACAATGGCAGCTCTAGCTTTAATCTTTGCAATCCAAGAATATGATCCAGCTTCATTTTATTTGCTTGATGAAGTAGATGCAGCCCTAGATAAATCAAACTCTGAAAAATTATCTAAATTGATAGCAAAATATTCAACTAGAGCCCAATATATTGTTATAAGTCATAATGATACTATAATATCAGAAGCCAATCAGATTTACGGTGTTTCCATGCAGGATGGACAAAGTAAAGTTGTTAGTTTAAAAGTTTAAAAAATTACATTGATTCTGGAGTTTCTACAATGGGTGGTTTAAAATCATAATAGCGATCAGATTTCAAGATAAACAATTCTAGCTCATCCATACCACTTTCTTCAAAAGACACTCCTATATGTTGTTCTGAAACTGTTCTTTCAAATTTTTTCTCCAATCTTGAAGTTTCCATTTCATAATAAGTTATATATGCACTAAGTGCTATTGAACCAACTGTTAAAACCGGTAAGACATATCTTCTAATGGTTTCTATTCCTTCATTTAATTCTTCATTATATAATTTCATTATAGCTGTAATAAATATGCCAATAAGAATATAAATCTTATCTTTTAGTTAATAAAAAAAGAAAAATAAATTTAGTAATTTTTTTCCAAATAACATTTATTTAGTTCTTAAATTTATGTTTTTGGTAACAATCTCTGCAGTAAACTGGTTTGCCTTCAGTTGGCTTAAAAGGAACTTCACATTCCTTGTTGCACTCTGAACAAACTGCTTTATGCATTTCTTTAGGGCCGCTAAAAAATCGGTTTCCACCGCCGCTTCCACCCTTGAAATTTCCATATCCCATTTTATTCTATTCCTCGTTATGTTTAGTTATACTCTAAGTCTTCGTTAGAAGTAGCTCTCGTATACTGATTATTATATAATTTTGTTATTTATAAACTTATGCTTTGCTAAGGTTTTAACCTTAATAGTAGGTCAGTAAGCTCTGTTTCTAACCTAAATAAGGTGAACTGAACTTCATATTTTAAATACATTTTATAATCTTTCTTTCTAATGGTAGCCATTATAAGATTACAATATGCTCCACTTAAATTATTAATTTCAGTTTCTCTTTGTAAGACTTGCTTCTGGTAATCAATTTTCTCTTTGGTAAACAAATTATGCCAACCCCCATTAGTCTTAGTTTTTAAGCCATTTCTAATTACTTCTAAACTTTCTTTTATTGCTTCATCTAGTTGATTTAATCCCAGATAACTATTACTCAAACCGACTTTAGCTGAAATATCAGATGGATCATTTTGTAATATTCTTCTTTGTTCTAATACTGCCTCATCAAATTTTTTTAGTTTGGTATATGTATCAGCTAAATTATTTCTGATTGCATTATCCTCAGGTTTTCCTTCAACTGCAGCTTTATAATATTCACAAGCCTCAGAATATTCTCCAGAAGAATAGTGTATATTTCCCAATATCTTCAGTGCTCTGATATCTCTAGGATTAATAATTAATGCCTTATTTATAGTTGATATTGCCCCTTCTTTATCTTTATTATCAACCCATTTTTCAATTCCAGTTATTAATAATTCCTCTAACCTTCCCATTTTAAGCATTCCTTAACTCTTCATATCTTCTTTTTAACTCTTCCAAATTCTTCTGTTTTTGTGCATTTCTAAGCTTTTTTGCACTTTCAGTATAAAATTGATGAGCTTCTATAAACTTAATTGAACCTTCATACCACTTCTTTAAATCAGTAATTCCATATTCTTTCCTTAATAACTCGCTTTTCTCAAAGAAATCTTCTCTTCCTAGATTGTCAACATCGGCATCTCTTATTATTCTCTCAAGTTCATTTCTTGGTTGTACATTTGGATCATGTATGTCTGTTACTAATATTCCTGGCTTAACAACTTCTATCTCCCGGGGTATATATCCAAATGTAGGCAATATCTTTTCAGCAATTCTTGCTCCTATAGGTTCATTTTTATCCCTTCTTTCTATATACCCTGTATCATGAAAATAAGCTGTTACTATAGCTAAATCTCTTATTGTTTCAGAAACTTTTTCTTTTCTTGCTAGTAAATCAGCTATTGCAGCTACCCCTAAAGTTGGATGTAATGTGTGATCTGGTCCATGATATAACAAATCTATAGGTAATTCTTTAGCAAATAATAATCTAACATAATTATGAACTAATTCTAATCTTCTTGTGTGTGGTTTGTATTCATGCATTTTAATCAACTCTATATTCTAAGTTAGCTTTTACCGGAACAGGCAATGGACTTGGAACTAATGAATCTAATCTATCTTTAACCTTTTCAAACAAGGTTTCATAAAAAGGTTTCTTATCTTTTATTTTTGGATCTCTATCATTCATATAATGTAATAAAGCTGCGCCTAAATATGCAGTTCCAAGAAATAAACTAGATAAAGATTCGTAATTCAAAGGTTTTTTATTAAGAATATTATCTCCTAAATCTATAGCACTTTTACCAAGTTCATACATTCCTAATGCAAGTGTTGGAAATCTAACCGCTCTTGAGATTTTTCGTACACGATCAAAAGATATATTTTGTATATCTATATTTGAATCATTTCTTAAATTTTCTTCTCTTAAACCTTTACTAATACCGAGTACACTCCCAAATAATAGTGCATACCCTATTGCTTGTCCAGATGGTACACATATAAAGTACCAAGGATGTGGGTTACTGCTATTGGCAATTATAATGGGTATATCATGGAAAAGATAGCCAACCATAAAATTAGAAAAACTAGTTTGTTCAATTTTATCTGATATTTTTTCAAGTTTTTCTTCAGGTATTTTTTTTCCAATTTTATTATACCAAATAGTTGTTATTTGCTCATCAATAAATTTTACAGGTTTTAATATCTCATCTAGTGTCATTTTAACCTATTTTAAGGCTAAATCTTGCTTTATAAACCTTTCGTTTAATATCAACTAGTAAGTAGTAACATATAGAAAGCTTTATATACTCTTAATACTTATCACTTTTATGCTTAAGCAATTAAGGAGTTGTTTAAGAAACGTAAAAGAAAATGAAATCAAAAAGACATATTGAAGAGCTCACAACACCTGAGCTTATTGAAGATTTATTAAAAGATCCAAATATCAGTCCTGAATCAAGGATAAGACTCGAAGCAGTCCTGCATAGTTCTAGAGTAGATCAAGAATTAATCTACAGAGATAATTTAACTGGATTATACAAAATAGGAAAGAATGATTTGCAAGATATTTTAGAAGATGAAGTTACATTCTCTGAAGAAACAGGCTATCCATTCACAGTCGGTATGGTAGATAAAACAGGATTATGGTGGTATAATAAACATGGTCATGATATTGGAGATCGTGCAATTATAGAAACAGCAAACTTTTTACAGAAAAATTTAAGACCTTATGATTCTGTACTCGGAAGAAGGGCAGATGCTGGTGATGAATTTTACCTTATTATAAGAGGTATGGATCAAAAAGATGCAGAAGCAAAAAGACAGCAATTAATTGCAGAGTCAAAAAAAACAATTTTTTACAATCAACCATTATTAATGGCTGTAGGGCTTGAATCTTTCCAGCTTGATACAGGTATTAAAGGCGCTTTACAAGCAGTTAAACATGCTGATAAAAAATTAAATGAACATAAAACAGAAATATATAAGAAATATCCTCAGTTTGATAAAACTAAATCTTATTAATAATAATCATCCTCATCTTCATCCTTAGCAACCTTTACTTTAGGTTTATCATCTTTTTTCTTACTTATTTTCTTTTCCTCTTTTTTAACTACTTTTTTCTCTTCTTTTTTCTCTACCTTAACTTCTTTCTTCTCTTCATGCTTTATTTCTTTCTTTTCTTCTTTTACCTCTTTTTTATCCTGTAAGAATTCCTCTTCTTCAATTTCCTCTTCAAAGAAATCAATCATTCTTTTGTGGGCCTTAGTTCTTATTAATATTATCAATAAGACTAATAATATTAATGCAATTATTATATAATTTCTATACAAACTAAAGAATCCAGGACCTTTTTGTTCTGTTACTTCCTCTGTTGGAGCTGTAAACCCTATTTTTTCATATATAACATTGGCTTCCCCATTTACATATCCTAAAAATGTAACTCTTACATCATTTATTCCATCTCCATCAGTATCAACATCTTTGCTTTCTCCTGCCTTTATCTCAACAAATACAGGATCAGAACTTATTATAACACTTAATGTATTATTCTCAAATTTATCTATTCTAATTTTGTGTTCTTCATCATTAATAATAAATTGTTCCTCTCCGCCTGGCTTGATGTTTGTAGTTTTAGTTCCAATCTTATCTAAGTTTGAAATTTCTTCTGTTGTTTCAGGAACTTCAGGTTGTTCTTCAGGAACTTCTTGTGTAACATTCTCTTCAGGTTGTTCTTCAGGTATTGTTGGTTCTTCCTCTGGAATCTCTTCCACAGGAACTTCTTCTGTTACGTTTTCTTCAGGTAATTCCTCAGTTTCTTCTGGTACTTCTTCTTCTGGTTGTTCTGTTACATTTTCTTTCTTGCCAAATATAGATTGCCATAATCTTGCAAAAAATCCAGGTTGTTTCTCAACTTCAGGAGTTGGTGTAACCTCTTCTACAGCCTTACTTTCACTTACTAAAATATTTATTGTATCGCTTGCTAATATTGTGCTATCTCCTAATCTTACGCTTACTGTAGCAGAATATTGTCCGTTAGGTGTTTCAATATTAGGTGCAGCATATAAGTAAACTAGCTCTGCTTTTCCAGGATCAACTGATATTGTTGCTGGATTTAATTGTACAAAACTTGAAGCTGTTCCTGTAACAGCAATTGTATATGTGGCTGTATTACTTCCTTTATTTTCAATAACAACTGGAACAGTTGTACTTGAATCATAATTTACAGTTATATCTTTATTATTTATTCCAATAGCTGGTTGATAACATTCCTCTCTTGAAACTACCATTACCTTAATACTATCACTTGATATTGTCTTGCTACTATCTAAAGCTTCTATATTTACCTTGACATCAAACTCTCCTGTATCCTGTATCCCTGGATTAATTTCAAGTGTTACCTGTCCTTCTCCGCCAGCATTTATATTAATTCTAGATTGATCAATTAATGCCCAAGTTGGTCCATCAATACTAAATCTATAATCTTGATCAAAATCTCCTGTATTCTTTATTAAAACATTATATTTATTGCTTAATGAACTGCATATTTTATCTTGATCTTTCTCGATATCAACCACAGCACCATAGCAACTTCTTACATTAACATCATAATTGCTTGTCTGTTCTACATTTCCTTTTTCAGATATTGCTTTAACAATTGCTCTATAATCTCCATTAATTCCATAATCTGGATTTACTATAAATCCGACTGTTTTGCTTTCTCCGCTTGCTAATGTTATCTTTGCCTGATCAATGCTCATCCAGCTTTCTCCTTCTAATTGTAAATTGTAATTATTGGTTACACTTCCATCATTTTTAATTTGAATTGGTATTAATTGACTAGAATGCTCACATAAACTAATATAATTTTTATCGCTCTTTAAACTATAATCATAACAAGCATTTACCATTAATTTTCCATTAATAGATTGAACACTCTTTCCTCTTAATCCTTTAACAGTAATTGTAAAATCAAAATCTCCAGTGATATCGCTTCCAGCATTTACGTAAGCAAATAAGTCCTTACTCTCTCCTTTAGCCAGTGTTATTTGTTCATCGCTTAATGTAATTGAATCAGATAATTGCCCTTCTTTTGCTATTAAAAAAGTATCTGAAAAATCCCCAACATTTCTTAACTTGAAATTAAATCTTGCGGTCTCTCCGGGACATATTTGTTGTGATTGTTGAACAGCTTCTAAATTATATTGAAAACAATTTTTTAAATCAAAATTATGCGTTATTAATTCAGTTTCGCCATTCGCATTAGCAATTATATCTAAATCAAAACTTCCAATTGAAGTTGTTGTTCTCGGACTGACATAACTATATATTGTTCTTTTCTGTCCTGGTTTTAATGTAAATCCGCTTGGTACAGTTGTAGAAAAAGAACTTGCACTTCCGGCATTATTTATAGTGAAATCTAAATCATAACTTCCAATATTTTCAACTATATCTGTAATTAATCCAGTTGTTCCTGGACATAGTCCAGATGGATTTTCTCCTTGATAAGCCTTAAAGTTTTCAGCTGCATTGACACTTGCAATGCTCACTAAAACTATAATGATAAATAATAACTGTCTCTTTATATTATTGTCACTCATTATTAAAGCCCCCTTTTAATCACTACTAAGAAGAACA
Organism: Candidatus Nanoarchaeia archaeon; assembly: GCA_035288965.1. Classification (GTDB taxonomy): domain Archaea; phylum Nanobdellota; class Nanobdellia; order SCGC-AAA011-G17; family JAGVZF01; genus DATDYQ01. The sequence goes on along the minus strand of DATDYQ010000015.1, from coordinate 11,253 downwards.
CACGTTATAAATACTTTATGGTGATACAAGCTCTGTTCTAAATCTTATATTTTTTAAAACATATTTTGCTATCACTTCTCACATCTCACACATATCACGTATGCGCTTAAGCCATATAAACAATATTAATTTAATAGTTTTATGATAATAACTAAAGTAATAAAAGCAGGAATACTAAACTTAACTAGATCTAAACAAGAAGCTTTAAATCATGAATATAATGGCTTTCAATGGTGGCTGCAATTTGGAATTGATAAAGACATTTTAAGCCAACATAAAAGAGCTAAATGCTGTTATTAAAAAACTAATAGAAATAGATGACACCTTAATATTAAATGAATTAAAGAAACATGCCCAGAAGCAAAAGATAAAATTAACTAACTAGAATTCCTACTCAAAAAACCACTTTCTTTTCTTGTTTTTTGACAATAATCTTTCAAAAAACCAGGCAACAATAACACTATAAACTAATACAATAACACTAAACCAGCTAAATGGTGAAGAATAAGGTTTTCCTGTAGAAATTAATGGTAATAAAAATACTATTAATACAATATAAATAGCTATAGTTACAATTAGCATTCTTAATCCAGGAATTATCACCTCACTAACATCCATGATAATTAGATAATTATATAGTATAAAAAGTTAACTAAAAAGGATATTTATATATTAAACATTAAGCTACTAAGTCTGGATATCTTTTGTAACCTATTTCTCTTAATCTAAGATACACTGGAAAGATAAATGGTTGTTTATATATTCCCCTAAATGGTTGATTTAATTGTTCTATATATGATAGATTATAACCTAACTCTTGTATTACCCTATCTATGGTTTGATAAAATTCTCTTTTTGATTGGCTTCTTAATAATTCTCCAGCCCTACTGTCTTCTATTTTTTTATCAAGATATTTTGGATCTATTCCTCTTAGTATTCCTCCAGGTAATATTGTATAAAATTTATTATAATATTCTATTTTCCAAAGATATAATGAAAACATCTCTTTGGCCCTAGATTCGCCCCAAGTTTTTATTTTTTCGCTAAGCCATTTTGCTTTGAATTGCTCAATTTCTTCCAAAACTTCTTTTTTGCTTGTCATTTAACCAAATTAATTATATCCTAAACTTTTTAATTCTTTTTCAGCCTCTCTAGCATCATCCACTTTTCCAAGTACATAAACTAATCCAAAGGAGATTATTCCCAAGTCAATAAATAATGGAGCATAATCCACTTTTTGTTCTTTTGCTGGAGTTGAATTTTCTTTATTATATGTTTCAACTTGTTTTCTTTGTATTTCATAACTTCCAAAAGTTGCTGCAGCTGCTAATAATAATGTAGCTATGCTCCCGCTAATTACTTTTGTAATAGAGTTTCTTCTTTGTCTTTTCAATAATCTTCTCTGTTCTTCTAGTGTTACTTCTACTAATCCTTTTTTAGTTTTAATCATTGTCGTTTTATATATCTCCAAGTTTGATATTTATGTCTCCCCCAAAGCCTTCCTATAGCACCAATTGAGATCATTTCATTTTCTTCTTCATTTGCATTGTAAAAAATTAATTTTCTATTTACATCAATAACAACTTCACTAGGCACTCCACCTATAAGTAATTCTGAATGTCTAAATGGTAATAATTCTCTTGCAGTTCTTCTAAACCATTGTTTATATTCTACTGCAGTAGGGTGTGATTTTTTATTTAAGAAAGTAGCTAACATATTAATTACTTTGTAAACATTATAACCATCATGTGTACTAGAACCATAAAGTGTTTCATTTCCTATTCTTAATTCTAAATTTCCTATTGTTGCCATGAATAAATAACCTCATTAAAATTAATTAATAAAAAAAAGAAAAAAGATCTAATAATAAGATCTTGTCTCAGAGCTTTTCATTTCTTCATGCTTTCTTTCGCCTGAATTTCCAAGCTTTTTACCAGCTATGATTAGTCCTAAGATTACTAGTATTATTAATAATACTATAAATCCTATTTCCAATCCTCTTCTGACATTGCTGTAGTTATCTGATACTGCAGCTTCGCCATCTACATCAGCTTGTAAGTTTAGTTGTTTAACAATTGTACTTCCAGATTTTACATTTACTATAAATGCTTTGCTTCCTTCAACTGCATCTTCGTTTGCTGTTACAGCAACGAAAAGTTCAGCTGTTTGGTCTGGCATTACAGTAACGAATGCTGGATCTACTCTTGCTTTACCCCATGAACCTACATCGCCAACTTCTAGGCTAAATGTCTTAGCTTCGTTTCCTAAGTTTGCAATCATTACTTTATATACAGCAACCTTACCAGCTTCTACTGATTGGCTTACTGAATCTAATGTAATAACTGTGTCAGCTTGTGTTGTTGGTGTTGTTGCTTGTCCGCCATTTACATTCAATAAGAAACTTTCTTCTATTGTTCTGTGACCTCTGTCATAAACAATAGCTATTTTTACCTCATATTCTCCAGCTTTTACATCATTTGGAATTTTAATCCAAAGTTCATCGCTAGACATTGAGCTTTCTTCGCTGTCTCTTACTGTTTTATCTTCTTGATCTTGAGTTACTAATTGATCTATGTATGTTTTAGCACTCAATCCAAGTTCTGGTATAGACATAACAACTTTGACATCTTCTTCTTTCTTGTCTCCAAGATTTTCAACTCTTACTGAGCTGAATAATGTTTTTCCAGCATCTATTTCTAGTCCTGGATTAAATATTACATCTTGTATTACTAAGCTGTGTCTTTGTTCTGCTAAGTCGAACTTAAATGTTACCTTTGTTCTGTCATCATCATCAAATGCTTCCACATATAATGTGTAATCACTTGTTCTGATATCTTCAGGTACATTTATTCTTAACACTTTTCTATATACTTGCCCAGGCATTACTTTGAAAATGTCGCTTTCATCAGAAACATCTCCATATTCATATCCGCCTAACCAAGCTCTTACTCTAACGTTATCAACGCCTTTTGCATTTTGATCATAGCTTCCCCTTCCCTGTAAAAGAACTTCTACAGTTGCAGTCTCTCCTCTTTCAAGGTGAACTACTGGGTTTGTGTCTGATCCTACATCCAAGTCAATATCATTAACTTGAACATTTGTTATTACATAGGCAGTTGCATCTGCAGCACTTACTTTTCCTATTCCTGCACCAGTAAAAACTGATACTAAAAGTATGAATAGTAATGCTACGCTTTTCAATTGCTTTTTCATTCTAAACCCTCCTTAAGTTGGATTATAATTTTATTTACCATTCTAGAGTTATAACCTATATATAAACTTTGTGGTAGTAAACTACACATCGTAATAGCTATGTTTCGTTGCTGTTGTTTCATACTACATCAAACACTGTTATTTTTGTGTCGTCCCAGCTATCACTTTCTGCTTCTGCTATAACCGCATAGTTTCCTTTATAGGAATCTTCCGGAATTGGTATCGTAATAATTCTAGATTTACCTGAACTTTTTCCTAGATTAAAATATTCATCTTGTACAATTCCAAGTTCAGGAATCATTATTCTTAATCTTAATTTTTGATTAACTGAATTTTGATTTCTTACACTTGCATATACAACTAAATCTTCTCCAGGTTTAATTTCATCACTTCCAAATATTTGTAAGCTTTCTACAATAAATCTATGACTTGGTATTTTTTGTAAGCTAATTTCTTGGCCTTTTTCTTTTACCAATATTCTGATTGTTTTAGAATCAATTAAAGAACCATCGCTTACTTTGAAAGTTACATAATATAATCCTGCATCTCCTTTTTCAGTTTGCCAGCTAAACAATCCATTCATAAAGTTTAATTTTGCTCCAGCTGGTAATCCTTCATGATCAAAAAGAAATTGTGTATTGTCAGGATCATTTACTCCCAATGTAAATTCTAATAAATCTCCTTCAACAATTTCTTTATCATCAACTAATAATTCAGGAGCAACATTTCCATCAGTTACTTTATTAACTTTTATTGTTATTGTCTTACTATCTTCTCCGCCAAACGCATCTCTTGCTGTTACTTCAACATTATAAATTCCTGAATCTCCTTCCTTGGTCTGCCATTCCCCATTACTATTTAATAGACTAGAATAGCTAAATGATATTTTATCATTATCTTCATCAGTTGCTGTTGGATTTAAGTTTACTAAATCTCCTTCATTAACTGTAACATCATTTACATTTAATATTGGATTTCTATTAACATCATTTACTTTTATTTTAACAGTTTTAGTTACACTTGTTTTTCCATCGCTTACTTTAAATTCTATTTCAAATGTTTTACTTAGATCATTAATTCCAATTAATCCTAGTACAACTTGTCTTAATGTTAATTCATGCTCAACTGTATCATAACTTGTTAACCAGGAAAATTCTTTATTTTCAATATTAAAGCTAGCTCCTGTTGGCAAATTGTTTACACTATAAACTAATTCATCATTATCAACATCAATTGCATTTAAAATAAATGTTAATTGTTCATTTTCATTTACTTCTTTATCATTTAAATCTTGAATTACAGGTTCATGATTTCCAGTTGTGTCAAAAGGTTTAACATACAATGTCATCTCGCTTGTTTCTGGAATATTTCTTAATCCAATACATCTTGGATCATTTGCTATTCCTTTAACACTTATTGTTTGTAATCCTTCTTGACTTGGAGTCCACTCAAAACTAAAATCTTGTGGATTATAATTATCACTATTTGCAGCTAGATGTTTAAATTGTCCATCAACTAAATTTCCATTTTTAGTTATTGTTAAAGCCATATCAGTTTCAACTGGTATTAAAACATTATTCAATTGTCTATTGCTTATCTTATTAGCTGTAAATATTACTTTCTCTCCAACCTTTCCCTCTATTTTATCAGATACTAAGTTATTTATCAAAGTATAACACATATCTTCTGTACTTGATTGGATTACAGTAAATTGTTTTTGTACAAATTGTTCTTGGGTACTTTCACATTGATTATCTGGAACACTTGTTGTTATTCTTGCTTTGTAATTTCCAGCAATTGTAGGTGTCCATACAAAATTAACATCTATATTATCATCAGCCAAGATATTGGTTAATTTATTATCAGTATAAACAACATTTCCATTTGCATCTGTTATCTCTAATATAATATTCGTTTGAACAGAGTAAAAATCTTCTTTTAATTGTACAGGAACAAATTTAGGTGGTAATTGTGAAAATGTAAATGCACTCTTAACATTAGCATCTAAACTTGCTTTAACATTAATTACTAATGGTTTATTTGGCTCAACTGAATTTATCATGCTGAAATCATCTATCTGAGCTCTGCATATTGCTACTTTCTGGAATTGAATTTCTTTTGTTCTTTCACCATTTCCAAAAGCAGTTACTTTACTTACCATTGGTAAATAACCTTCTTTAGAAAAATAATATGCATATCCATTGATTGTATCTTGGTTTTGAGGATATGTTATCTCAATATCATAATTGTTTCCATAACTATTTGAATTTACTTTAACCCATTCAGGCAATTTAACACTTGCGCAATCAGAATCTAAACAACTATAAACTAATCCATTAACATTATTTGTATAATCTCCTTTTTCATCTTTAAAATTATATGTAACAACCATATCAGCTGCAACAAAGCTAATTAACAACATTGCTGCAATCGGAATTAATAATAGTTTTTTATTCATTTTTATTTCTCCTATCTTTATGATTATCTTCCGCCTACACCTGTATGTGGGTCATCAATATAAGTTCCAGTTTCTCCTATTTTACCATTATCATCTAAAGAAATCCAGTAAACTATCCCACCAACAACTATCGCAATTGCTCCACCAATAAGCCAATTTCTAGTTGAATGGTCTTCTTTTTTCTCTCCATCAACAATTGGTTTGTATGTAGAATCTGGATTAGCAAGCAATTCTTCTATATTTTTCAATTCTAATCCTAATGAACTCATTTTTAATCCTAAAGATGTAATGCTAGAATCTTGAGCAGCATCTTTTCTCATTAATGTTCCTTCAAGTCTAGAATGACTATCTCTTAAATCATTTATAGCGTCATAATGTTGTTTAAGTTCATTGCTTTGATTATAATCCCTAGTCCAATTATCGTCTAATTGTCTTGAAATTGATCTTTGCCATTGTTTTAAAACGCCATCTAAATTTCTTTCAACTTCTTTTGCATCTTTTACCTTGTAAACTTTTTTGTGTGGTGCGCTTTTTTTCTTATCTTGACTTGATTTGCCTGGAATTTTTGTGTAATCTACAGCACATTGCCATAATGCATTATTCCTATTTGCAGTAGAAGTTCCTTTATTATATGCCCTATCGCTTTTTTCATCGCCGCATATTTTAACAACATGTCCCTTTCCATCGTAAAATATTAAGGTATCTGGTCTTGCAAAATCAATTGCCTTATTTGGATCATAATTGATATTAACAGTTCTATCTCCATATTGAGAAAGCGCATCTTTGCCTTTTCTTGGTCCAGGAGCATCTGCAAATGCCTGTCCGGCTAATAATGTTAAATAAGCTGCAGCTGTAACTGCGCTAACACCTTTAATAAAATTTTCTTTAAGATTATAATTCATTTTAATCCTCCATTAGATTTCATAACAACTTTTGAGTAACAAAAGGTATATAAAGCTTTCGATTACGTTACCATCCTAAAGAGACTAATATTATACTATAAAATATATGATATAGAATTATTTTTTATTATCTGCTCTATAATAATTTCCAGCGTATCCTTCTAGTGCTGCTCCTAATTCATTTCTTCTAACTTCAGGAAATAAATTAGATAATTCCTGTATGGATTGTGTAAGAATACCTTTTTGTCTTTTTTTATTTCTTTCTTCATTTGCTGCTTCAAATTTTTTTTCTTCATCTGTCAAATCATTAAGTCTTTCTAATCCAGAAATTGTTCTTCCAATAGCTCTTAGTTCATTTGCTGCTATATAATAAGTTATCTGCGCATTTTTAAGTTTTTCAGTATTCTCTGGTAACATTAAATAGTTTATATCTTTTCTAGACAAACCTGATATAAATTTAAATAAATAACTTTCTACTGTATTAAAAAATTTATCTTTATCTCCTGTTTCTATGTCCAATAAATGCCATCCTTCGTGTAAAATTGTCCCATATCTCAAAGAAGGATAATTTTCTTCTTTAATGTGTGGATTATTTATCCTAAATGATTTTGTTTCAGTTAATAAATATAATATATTCGTAACAGGATCTATATATGCCGCGCTATTTTCCCGAATCATTTTGGGGTCTGGAAATTCGGGAAGTTCTACAGTCAGATAGTTATTTTTTGAACAACATAATCTAGAAAACTCTGGTATATCTCTAACTACATTATTTATTATATTTTTATATTCATTTTCAGTTACAGATATTAAATTTTTTCCACTCGGATCAGTAATTGTTAATGGATTATTATTAACATATTGATAACCGCCTTCACTTGGTTTGAAGATTGGATCATTGCTAATGAATTTACCATTTGAAGGATTATAATATCTGGCATTGAAATAATTTAAACTAGATTCAGGATCATATTCTTTAGATGTAAATCCATACTTTTCTTTTCCAGTAGAAGAGAATGAAAGTTCTTTCCCGAATGGAAGATAGTTAGATTTTGTTTTAATATTTCCAAGATTATCTGTTTGTAAAGAAGTTGATCCAACATTATCTGAACTAAAATAAATTATATTTCCATCTTGTATCTTAGCTACTCTTCCAGCTGAATAGATATAACTAACTGGAGAATTACTTTCTTGTGCTAGGGCTAATTCAGAGGTTGATGTTGTTGCTTGTTGTATTATAAATTTATCTTCATTTTCTGTAAATGTATAACTAGCTGTTTCATCATTAATTATAACTTGCAAATTATTTAGTTTAATCTCACTTGGATAATTAACAACAAAAAATTTAGTTGTAAAATTACTTAATGTTTCCTCTTGAATTATTGTATATTGGTTATTAATAATAAAAGTTTCTTTAAAAAAGTCTTGATTAAAGTTATTTTCAACTAAAATCTGTATTTGATTTTCATTAACATTTACATCCTTTATCTCTATAAAATTTAGTTGAGCTTGAGATAAAGGAACTAATAACAAAACTACTAAAAACAAACTAATTGCCTCTTTTTTCATTAATTATTAACAATAAAACTAATTTATAAAACTTTACTCTGTTTATACAGGATTAATATTCGCAGTCTCTTCATAGATAACATTACTTCCAGAATAAACATATCTTGTTATCTTATTATTTCTTATATCTTTCTTTATAGCTCTCATTCCAGAATCATCATAATAATATTCAGCTATCATATTTTGAGCAGTACAATGTCTTCCAGCACACAATCCCATTAACTTATTATCACTATCCCATAAATAGCTTGTTGCAGTAGATTTAGTTACAGAATCGACTTCTTTAACTACAAAATTATTACAGCTAACACTTCCATCTCCTGCATTATTTCCATCAGCAAATAAATAACAATAAACTCCTAAATAAGGATAAGTATTTTTATCAGCAGTCACATAAAAACTAATTCTTTTAGCTGTTGTTTTAGAATCACTTAAGCTTACTAGATAATTAGGATTATTATAATAAGGATCATTCGGATCATTTACAGGGTCTATTTTTAGCCCACATGCCTGTGATGTTAAAGCCGGATTATGGTTTATATCAACACAATGTGTAATTATCGCTCCCTTAGCAAATCCTGTCAACCCTTCATTTTTGATTAATCCCTCAACTAGATATGTTTTTCCAGGTTCAACTGGTATATCTTGACTTATTCTAGCTCTAACTGTTCCTGGTCCATCTACATCTCCTGTTGCAATTAATTTTAATGAAGGACCTTTTTTTGATATTCCTCCATCTGCTCCAATAATAAGTTCTCTTTTTACATCTCCGGCAACTTGCCATCCATCTGGAATTTGATTATTAGCAATATTATCATCATTAAAAACACTGCTTCCTGCTGTATTAACATAATTAAAGTAATTCTGTCCTGTATCTATGCTGAAACCAGGATTCTTAAGCATATTGCCAGCTTCTTTGTATATCAAATTTCCTCTTGAATCATAATTATATGTATTAACTCCATCATTTAATAATCTATTATCTCCAAAATTTCCTCCAGTTGAAGGTTTATAGGAATATTCATTTTTAACACCATATAATTCGCTCTTTCTATTCCCAATTTTATCATAGTCATAAGTTATATCATTAACATAAAATGTTCTATCATCTGATATTGCTGTCATTAATCTATATTGATTGTCATAGGTAAATGTTGCTAATTTAATAGCATAACTCTGAGTTGCTGGGATATAATCTTTATAATAATTTTCAATATTTCCTGCCTTGTCAAATTTATAAGCTCTCTTAAATAATTCAGTTCCATCTGCTTTTGTTGTTTTTATCGAAGTAAGCCAATCTCTCGTTGTATAATCATATTTAGTTATCACATTATTTCCAAATGTAACATCTTTAACAGTCTGTTCATCATTATAAGTATAGCTAGCAACGTCGCTAAAAGCAGCCTCACCTAAAACTTTCTTCTGAACTTTTTCTACTCTATTTAATGTATCATAAATATAATTTGTTGTAGTTGATTGTGGATCTTTTAATGTCTTAATATTATTTGCATTATCATAAGTATATTCTGTTGTTTTCCAGTTAGTTATTTCAAATATTGGCACATCTCCTTGATCTCTGAAATATGTCTTTTCTTTTTTCAATCTTCCTCTTTCATCATAGAAATAAGTAGAAGTTCCAGCATCATCAATCTTCCAGCTTAATCTTCCTATAGTATTCAATGTATACCCTGGATGACCTATTTGATCATAGAAATACTCCGTATTTCTTGACTGATTTTTTATCCCATTTGCATCTCTATCATTATTACTTCCAGTATATTCAACTTTAGTTACTCTGTTTAATTTATCATAATAATAAGTTACAGTAATTCCTGAATGTGTTTTTGTTACTATATTACCATTGTCATCATAAGTATATATTATATTCCCAAAATCAGGATTGGTTGTTGTCAACACTCTTCCTAAACTATCATATGTATTTGGTGTTAATTGATTAATTGCATTTTTTATTTGAGTTGGTCTATTAAGTATATCATATTTAGTTATTGTTATTGCTTCTTCACTTGTTCCAACCGCACTTATTGTTTTAACAACATTCCCAAACAAGTCAGTATAACTTTTAGCCATCTTTCCGTTTTCATCAGTTACTTCATTTACAAATAATCCATTATATGTATCAAATCCATTATAGCTAACTCCATCTATTGCCTCATTAGCTGAGCTGTAGGTTGTTGATACTTTATTAGTTTCTGTAGAAATTGGCTTTACTTCTTTAATTCTAACTAAAGGTTCATTTAAATAAATATATTCAGATTTTAAAGCAGCCTGTGCAGCTGCACTTTGTTCTAATGGAATAAAATAATTTAATGGACTAACTTCTCCAGTAGATGTCAACTCAATTAATGGATTAACATCGTTTAGAGATAATGATGTTTTTTTATCTACCTTTTTTGTAGCTATAGTTCCAATTGGTTTACTTGTTTTCTGGATTCCAAACTGATTATTATCAGCAGTATTTGTTACCGCTCTTCCAGTTATTTGTAAACTTCCAAGTTGTCCTTGAGCTGCTACTAAATTAGCTTCTTCTAGATAAGGCTTACTTTCATATAATTTAGCTCCAATCTCATTAAATTTAGTATAACTTCTAATATGTTTAGTTCCTGGTTCTAACATCAAATCATATTGATGAGTTCTTCCAAGTCCATCCCAGAATTCTGCAGCCACAAAGTGTTGGTCATCTCCTACCAGATAATTCCCATTTGCATCATAATTAACTAGTCCATCAGCTCCGAAATTAACTAAAGTTGATGTTTTCACTCTATTAGTGCATGTTTCACTTATTCCCCCGCATAATTGATCAGCATATTGGTAACTATAAAACACAGTTGGTACAGTCCATCCTGTGCCTGGATTACTTTGGTCAATCCTTGTTAATCTATTTAATACATCATAATAATAATATGTGCTTACTAGATTTGGATCTTGAATCCACCAAACGGTTCCATCTGTATTATAGCTGGTTTCAACTTTTTGTCCTAAAGCATTTTTTACACATGTAAGATAAGCATGTTTGAATCCATTTCCATTGCCGCATGGATTATCATTATCTCCATAATACAATGAAACAGTATATCCATCTGAATTTACATT
>DATDYQ010000014.1:0-15777 GCA_035288965.1 Candidatus Nanoarchaeia archaeon | reverse complement strand
ATTGATAATTGAAGGAGCATTCAATTTTCATACAATAAATCACCTAAGCTCAAAATATAAAAAACATTAATTTTCTAACATTTTTAAAACATCATATAATATCTCAGCTGTAATTTGTGGATGCCAAAAATTCATAAATCTGCAAGGTTCAACTTCTATTATTGTTTTATCTTTCCTTGGAAATAACTTTCTTTTAGGAGCATAAGCTAAATCTCCCTCAAAAACTTTTTGTATGGTTATTCTTGGAAATGGAATGTTCCTTAAAGAATCTTGAACACAATCTAAAAAGTTTTGAGGAGTAAAATCATTCTTTAACTTAATTAATTTCTCTTTACTGCAATAAAGTTCCATTTTCTTTAAATCCTTTTTTAAGCTAGAATTAATATTTACGATATTTCCATTCTTATCTATTACATTTAATAACTCTCTTTTAGTTTCGAATAATATCGCTTGTTTGTAATCATCTTCAATTTTCTTTAAGAAATTATAATATTTTAGATTAACTTCATCAACTATTCCTTTTATCTTATCTTGTTTTACACCATCTTTTCCAAAAGTTACAATATCAATTATACTTGGAACATTTCTCATCTTAGTAAAAGCTCTATGGACTAAAACAATTTTTTGTCCCTTTCCAACCTCAGCCCAAAAATCTTGATAAATCTTTAATCTATTATAATAATCTTTTTCATCAATTGCAACCCAACCATATCTTGATTTAAAGTAATTAATTTTTTCTAAATCTCTATTAATAAAATGCTTATAATATTTCAAAGCCAAATCTAAGCTTGGAATATCTCTGTTAAAATCTATTCCTAATAATCTATGTCTAGGCATATTCCCTATTATTAACTTCCCACCTATCTTTCCCCAGCATAAGCTAGCTACAGTTTCTGAATTATCATCTCTTGATGTGCTTGATTCCAAAGCAGGTCCTGAATGAGGACTTACAATTACATTCTTCTCATTTCCATCACTATAAACAATAAATCCCCTTTTAAATTGAACTTGCGGCCCCATCCTAGATATTACCTTTACAAAAGTTTATCGGATTTATCTCTTGCATAGCAGAGATTTTAGGGTTTAAGCCAATAACCCCGTCATTAAACATATAATCTAATGACCTTTTTAATATGTTTTTACAACCATTAAAGTCGGCATTAACTTCATATCCACAATTATTACATTTAAACAATCCTTGAAACTTTCTTATTCCAATTAAACTACATATTGAACAAGTTTTTGAAGTATTTCTTTCATCTATTTTAATTACTTGTATTCCCTGTTGATTTGCTTTATAAATAATAAACTTAGTCAATTTAAAAAATGGCATAGTATAAATTATCCTATTAAGTTTTCTATATCTATTCTTCCTTATGCCTTTTATATCACCAACTACAATTAAGGATTTCATTTTTTTAGCAAATTCAACAATTTCGTTAGCAATATTATGCAATTCTTGTTCAACTACTCTTTTTTCTTTGTTTCCTATTAATTTTATTTTCCTTAATAATTTCTTATTTCCAAGTTTTTTCCTTAGATATGCATAATGCCTTCTTATTCCTCTGATATTTCTACCATAGAAAACAGGTTTTAGAGCTTTACTGTTACAAACAGTTGCTATATTTCTTTCACCTAAGTCTATAGCAGTTATTGTTTTATATTTGATCTGAGGAACATCATATTGATAAACCAATCTTAGTTCGTAATTGCCTTTCTTATTTTTAATTAATAAACTATCTTTCAGATATTTAATATCTAAAGGTTCTTTATGTGGTTTTATTGGTAACCATACTCCAACACCCTTTCTTTTTCTAACACTTATCTTAATCCAAAAAGGAGTTAATTTAGTTTCTTTCTTTCTAAACCATGTATATTCATTTGGTATGACTAATGGATAATCTTTATATTTTATTTTCTTTTTATCATAATACCATCCTTTGGCCATTTTATGTTGAGAAAGAATATCTTTATCTATATTAAACTGCATCCACCACTGAAATCCATTATATTCATGATCTAAAGCTTCTTTTTTAGATTTAGTTAAGTTCAATATCCCTGCTTTTATTAATTTAGTTACTTGCATTAGCTTTATAAATCATCATTCATATATAAAAATTATCAACATGGAAAACATAGTCTTTAAAGATAAGTTTATTGAACGTTATTCTAATTTAACAGATATTGAAGAATTTAAAAAATATTCAACTACCTTTCTTAGACGTTCATTACGAGTTAATACTCTAAAAATAACAGTTAAAGAACTTAAAGACAGATTAAAAGATTGGAAACTAACTCAAGTTCCATGGTGTAAAGAAGGATTTTTTATCACAGGAGAAAGAAGAGATATTGGAAATTTAATAGAACATGCTCTCGGCTATGTTTACATTCAAGAAGCAGCATCAATGATACCTTCCATTGTTCTTAATCCTAGTAAAGAAGATTTAGTCTTAGATATGGCAGCTGCTCCTGGCTCAAAAACAACTCACTTAGCTTCCATAATGGATAATAATGGATTAATTATAGCAAATGATTATGATTATAAAAGAATAAAAGCTCTAGGGATTAACTTACAAAGATGTGGAGTTTTAAACACAATAATAACTCTTCAACAAGGAAGATTTTTCAAGGATTTTAATTTCGATAAAATATTACTAGATGCTCCATGCTCAGGAACAGGAGCTATTCGTAAAAGTCTGAAAACATTACTTTCCTGGAATGCAAACATGGTAAGAAGATTAGCTGGAACTCAACGTCAATTAATAAAAATCGCATTTGAAAATTTAAAAGAAAAGGGAACTTTAGTTTATTCTACATGTTCCGTTGAGCCTGAAGAAAATGAAGCTATAGTTTCTTATCTTCTTGATACATTTGATAATGCTAAAATAGAGAAAATTAATCTAGATTTAAAAAGAACTTCTCCAATCTTAGAATTTGATAATCAAAAATATAGGGAAGAAGTAAAAGATTGTCTAAGAATTTGGCCACAAGATAATGATACAGAAGGATTTTTTATAACTAAGATCAAGAAAGTTTAATCTTTACCATATTTGGCATTATCATTTTCAATTTTCAATCTTATACCAGTATGAACTAAAACATTTCTTAGAAAAGTTACATATCCTGGTTCTTTTCCACTGTAAGTTACGTCTAAATGTGTAGGTGTTAATTCAATATGAACATGCTTATCCAGATACCATTCTAGTTTAGCTAAATCAATTCTTCTTTGTCTCATATCTTTTGTTCCATCTTTTGCTTTTTGAGATATTTTATATAACTCTAAAACAGTTTCTTTAGAAGGCTTTTCCACTTCAAAAAGTATTCCTTGACCATAAATTTTTAATCCAGGAACAATATGTTCAGCTTGACGCGCAACACTTGTATAATCAAATTCTCCAAATAAATAAACTTCCATAGATTGGGGTTCTGGGAGAACTTCTAAAATTTTCTCTAAATTGCTTGGATCCATTTCAGGTACTACAGTTATGCTCATAATATATAATATAATAAAAAAATTTATAAACCTTCCTAAAAAGCTTTAAATAATCTAACTCTTTCTTATTTTCATGGACAAACAAAAAAGAAAAGAAGAATTAATCAAGCAATTCACTCCAGTTATTGATAGATTAGGATATAAATGGAATAATGATAAAGAACATGTTGATTTCTTAATGAAAGCTGAAGTTGATATAGAAGAAAAAGAAGGAGAAGCTTACTGTCCATGCAAAATTCACACAGGAGAACCAAAAATTGATGATAAAATTATCTGTCCATGTATTCCTTTTCATAAAGAAGAATTTGATTTAAATAAAAAATGTTGGTGTGGATTATTTATTAAAAAAGAAGTAAAAGATGGTAAAGATTTATCAGTAGAATGGAAAAGACCTTAAAATGACACAAATACTTGTTTTCGGAGATAGTATATCATACGGAGCTTGGGATATAGAAGGAGGTTGGGTTCAAAGATTAAGAAGATATCTAGATAAAATAACTATAAAAAGCGATAATAAATATTATATAATCTATAATCTTGGAGTAAGCGGCGATACAACTAAAAATTTATTAGAAAGATTTGAGTTTGAAACTAAACAAAGATTAAATGATAAGGATAAAAATGAAGAAGTAATATTTATCTTTGCGATTGGTGGAAATGATTGCTTTTATATTAATGCTAAAAAGAATTTCTTAGTAAAAAAAGAAGAATTCATAAAAAACATCAAAAAATTAATAAAATTATCAAAATCAATGTCTTCTAAAATAGTTTTTGTTGGTTTAAACCCTACAGATGAAATAAGATCAGCAAAATTACCATGGCATAAAGGTATATCTTATAAAAATGAAAATATTAAAGAATATAATTCTAGAATAAATAACATTTGTAAAGAAAATAAAGTCAATTTTATAGATATTTATGATAAATTGATAAAAGTGAATTATAAAAGTTTAATGGAAGATGGTAGCCATCCAAATACAAAAGGCCATAAATTGATGTTTGAAATTATAAAAGATTACTTAGTTAAAAATAAAATTCTTTAAAACGAAAATATTTTGCAGGTTGAATTAACCGAAAAATTTATAAACTATAGTTATTCTATAGTTAACATGATAACGACAATCCAATTAAGGGAAGATGTAAAACAGGAACTTGATAAACTTAAAGAGTCTAAAAAAGAGACATATGAAGACGTCATTCTAAATCTTATGAAAGTAGCTGAAGAACAGAAAAGAAAACAGAAAAAACTGCTTGCTGAAGGATATAAAGAAATGGCTGAAGAAAGTTTAAGGATCACAAAAGAATGGGAAAAAGTTGATATGGACTGGGATTAGAATGATTAAAATTCAACGAGGAAATATTATATTGGTTAATTTAGACCCAGTTATTGGTTCTGAGCAAGGAAAAATAAGACCTTCGATTGTTATTCAGAATAATATAGGAAATGAAACCAGCCCGACAACAATTGTTGCCCCCATAACTTCAAAAATATTTACTAAAGAGTTTCCAACAAACGTACATATATTATCTAGAGAATCTAAATTAAAAGAAGATTCTACAATTTTATTAAATCAGATAAGAACAATCGATAAATCTAGAATTATAAAAAAATTAAGCGTATTGGATAGTAATATAATGAATAAAGTTAATTTAGCAATAAAAGTAAGTTTAGATTTAGAATAAAATAATCTAAAACTCATATCCTAATCCTATTAATATCTCTTTCATCTTTAAACTATCTTGCCAAGTTATAGGACTTTCACATATGATATGAGCATTTACCTTTCTTTTTAATAACTCTTTTGCAAATTCTCTGAAATCAGGTCCACCTTCATCCAAAGTTATATGATTTAACTCACCTTTCTCATTATAATTAATTCCCGTATACTGGAAATAATATTCTTTTAAATTTAATTCTAATAACTTATCAAACATTTCCTTAAAATCTAACTTTCCCATGCCTCTAGCAAATACATGTCCAACATCAACACATAAATTACATTTAGTTTCTTTTACTAATCTCAATGTTTCATCAAAACTTCCATAAGCACTATGTTTTCCTGTAGTTTCAGGAGCTAGTTCAACTTCCCATCCATTTTTTATTCTTATTTCATTCATCTCTTTTATAGCTTCTTTTACAATTTCATGAACATCTTCCTTATTCATTTTACCAAAAAAAGCAGGATGAAAAGAAACATATTTTGCTTTCATATTATTTCCTCTTTCTAAACTATCAATTAATCTCTTTTTGCTATCAATTCTTATTTGTTTATCTTCACTTGCTAAATTAATATAATAAGGACCATGAATGCTTAACTCAATTTCATGTTTTTTAGCTTCTTTTCCTATTTCTATAGCCATGTTATTGCTCATCTTAACTCCATGAACAAATTCACATTCCATTATATGCAATCCTTTATCTTTAACAAATTTAATTCCATCAAAACTAGTTTTTACAGGACTTCCAGCAGGACCTAATTTTATTATCATGAAAATAAAATAAGATTAAGGTTTATAAAAGTAATTACTTATTCTAAACAAATTCCTTTACCCCATTAAATGCTATTATCTTATCTATGAATATGTAGGTTTCATTTTCTAACAATACCTTAATATTACTAGGTTGAGAAGGATACCAAACAACATTTTTTTCAGCAGATCTATTAGTAACAACATCTTCTAAGATAATATACTGTTTATCAACTTCTTTCAATTTTCCAAACATGCTGTATGGAATAGTTGAAGCTGAATCGGTAGGACTACTACTACTTCCAACAGTAACTAACCGAACATATTTTCCAACAAATCTCTCCAATCCCTTACCTTTCTCTTTTAATTTTTCAACTTCCTTTTCATCAATAGGTAAATCTCCCAAGGCATCATCTATCGTTCCCATATCGATAATTAAAAGAAAAAGTCTTATAAATCTATCTTTTGAATGATATAATAAAGAAATAAAAAAAATTAAGCTTTCTGTAACACTTCTCCAAATCCTTGATCAAAGCTATTTCCTAAATAATACTTTAATTGATTTCCATTTAGTTCATATCCACCAGGCATATCAACTGCTTTTCCATTTATTGTAGCATGTGTTATTATTTGACTGCCTGTTACAGTTACAGAACTGCATTTTCTTGCTGTTTTACTTCCTCCTATGCACATCTCAGTTGACGTAAACTCTCTATAATATCCAGGCTCTCTGTTTTTTACAGCAAAACTATCAGGACCATCTTTAACTCCATTTATATAGGTATCAACTAACATCCATTTTCCAATTAAAGAACTTGGAACACTTCCACCTGAACTTCCACCCGTTGTTCCTTTATCTCCTGTATTGGTTCCACCAGTAGTCCCAGTATCAGTAGTTCCGCTTTTACATCCAGATATAACTAATAAACTTATAACTAAAATTGCTACTAAGTATTTTTTCATAAACATCACCAAAATTAAAAAATAATGGTTATATTTAAAAGTTTGTAAAAGATTAATTGACTCAAGACTTAATAATCCTGAGGATCATAAGTTAAATAAGAATTACTTCTTTCTACCCTTTCTTTTTCTTCTTTCATTTTTAGGATTTCTTCAATATCTTCAGGTGTTTGAGCATTTTTGGCCATTTCTGAAAATTCATTTTTATTTTCAATTTTCCCTAATCTTCCTTCAATAAATGTCGGGAATAATTTTTCAAGTTTTGCAATATGATTAAATATCTTATTTACATAATCACTATCATTTCTATGTGTTCTTAATTCTGAATAACCTAGACGAATTTGTAAATCAATTTCCCCATCTACATAATCCTTATGTCTATCTCCAAAAAACATGTCTATTATATCAATAGAGGGAAATACTTCGATGAATTCATTAAAATATCCCGAATTAGCTATACCATTATCTTTTAAAAAACCATCAATATTTATAAATCCATAACCACAACTTATCTCATCATGAAACTTTTGTAAGTAAGGTTTATTCTCACGTGCTTTTAATTCTCTAATCTTTCTTCCATTATCTAAATATCTTTCAGCCTCATAAAATTTTCTAGCCTTTTCATTCTTTATCTTATCCTGAAATCTTTCCTTTTTCCTTATATCATCTAATGCATCATCAATTGGCATTTATCCATCATCCAATAAATAATTTTTGTTAAATGAATATACAGCTTTTTTAACTAATTTTAAAACATTCCGCATTCTAACACCGCCACCATCTCCTGTTAAAATATCTCCATTTTTAATACCATAAATGTGTATTCCTGCTAATTCTCCATTTTCAGTAATATAAACACCACCACTCATTCCATTACCACCTTGTACAGTTGTCAAGAAACTATCACTAATGGTTTTCTCTCCATCATTAAAAATCAAATTAGGAGCATTAATCTTATTATATTTAACTTTACCATATCTTCCAGACAATACATCATCTTGTAAGCCAACTAATTTAACCACTTGTTCAGATTGCAATTCATCTTCAAGAATCCTAAACATTATTGGCCTTGGTTTTCTCCTTGGAATAATAGCTTTAATTAATGCAATATCTAAACTAGAATTCTTTGCATACCATGTAATATCTATTGGATATCTATTTCCATTCTGATCAAAAACATGATATTTTTTTTCTATATCTTTGGCCCATTTTCTAAAATTCCATCTTGGTATTCCCTTATCCTTAATTTTTTTCCAATCATCAAGATGTTGTTCAATAATATGATAAGCTGTCAAAATAAAACCATCTGTAGTTATCAATAATCCATTGCCCTTATTAGTATCAACGTATCCATCTCCTATTGATTTTCTTCCCTCAACAGAAACGAGATTACTTACAATAGTACTTTCAGATTCTTCTTTACTTATTTCTTCCCTATTTCCTTCTAGAGCCAGGTTTAAAGCAACTATCTTCTCTAACCTTCTTACTCTAAAGTTTTCAAATATTGTGACAGGTACCATAATAATTGTCAAAAAAATAACTGTTTATAAACCTTTCTAAAAGTAACTACTAATCAATAATTAATATACATAACAACCTTTTTATTCTATAAAATTTTAACCTAATTATGGACATATTGAAAGACATTAAACCAACAAGAGAAGAGCAATTAAAATTAAGCCAGGAAGTAAATTCCTTTCTTAAAAAGTTAAATTCAAAATTAAAAGATGCTAAAGCAATTACAGGAGGAAGTTTTGCAAAAAATACATGGCTTAGAGGTAATTATGATATTGACATTTTTGTAAAATTTAATTATAATAAATATAAATTAAAGTCAGATCAAATATCTAATCTATTACAAAAACAACTAAAAGGTTTCAAATTTACCAAACTTCATGGTTCTCGTGATTATTTTCAAATAAGATATAATAAAATAACATTTGAAGTAATTCCTGTTTTAGAGATTAAAAATGCAAAACAAGCATTAAATGTTACTGATGTTAGCCAACTTCATGCACTATATGTTAAGAATAATACAAACGAAAAACTTCAAGATGAAATAAGGCTAGCAAAACAATTCTTTCATGTTAATAATTTATATGGAGCTGAATCTTATATTAAAGGATTTTCAGGTTATGTTTTGGAATTGTTAATAATTTATTATAAATCATTAAACAATTTCCTAAAAGCAGCATCTAAATGGAAAGATAAAGAAATAATTGACATTAAACATTACTATAAAGATAAAAATGATGTTTTATTCTCATTAAACGAAGCAAAAAAACAATCCCCTTTAATCTTAATAGATCCAGTACAAAAAGATAGAAATGCATCAGCTTCATTATCAAAAGAAAAGTTTGATTTATTCATAAAAACAGCTAATTCTTATATAAAAAATCCATCATCTTCTTATTTCATAGAAAAGAAGTTTGATATTAAACAAATAAAAGCAGATATCATTCTTGAAATAATCCCATTAAAAGGTAAACAAGATATTATTGGAGCTAAAATTCTTAAATCTATTGAATATATTAAAAATAAACTTGATGAAGAAGATTTTATAGTAAATAAATTTGATTGGCATTTTGATAAAGAAACATATGCTTGGTTTAATATTAAAAATTTAACCTTACCTAAAGAAGTTAAGCATTATGGCCCTTTCTTAAAAGATGAAAAGAATATTATTAATTTTAAAAAGAAATGGAAAAAATATAAATTACAAAAAGATAATAAAAGAGTTTTTGTTATAATAAAAAGAAAATATACTAAAGCTAATGATTATCTTAAAGTTTTAGTTAAGGATAAATATGTTAAAGAAAGAGTAAAAACAATAAAAAATTTATGAAGATGATTGTGGGTGATGTAAAGAGTGATGAAAAGTAATTTTTTGATTATAATAGATGGTACTATAGGTGCTGGAAAGTCAACAACAGCAAATCTTTTACATAAAAAACTTAATGGAACTGCTCTTATTTCTTTGGATAAGATAAAACATTTTATTTCAGGAGTTAAAATAGATGATTTTGAAAAAATTCGCCTTGCTTCTGAAATTGGATCAATAATTACTAAAGAATATCTCAAGAGAAGGATAAATGTTATAGTTGAAAAATCATTTACTCAAGAAAGATATGTTAAAGACTTTTTAAAGATGATAAATAAAAAAGGAATAAACATACTTATTTACCAAATAGATGCGCCATTTGAAACCAGAAAATTAAGAGTAAAACAAAGAACTGCCTTAAAAGGTGGAACAAAAATTTCCTTAAGCAAACTAAAGAGGAATACACTACATTTTCAAAATTTAAGATATAAAAAGGCAAAAATTTTTGATTCAAATAAAATGGGACCTATGCAGATTGTTAATAAGATATTACAAGATTTAAAATAAGTAATAAAAACCATAAACCAAAAGCTTTAAATATACAATATATTTTACATTATTATCTGATTCTAAAGAATCTAAAATGAAAAATAATTCTATAAAAGAGGGAGCATAAATGGAACAAAACATAAAAAATAGATTAACAACTGGAACAACAACTATAGGTATTGTATGTAAAGATGGAATAGTATTGGCTGCAGATAAAAGAGCATCTGGTGGTTATAGAATAATGGATAAAAATGCTGAAAAAATACAGGTTATCTCAGATAATATAGCTGTAACAACAGCAGGATTAGTAAGTGACGCTCAGTTATTAACAAAATTAATTAAAGCAGAGATTAGATTAAAGAAAATAAGAACAGATAGAGAGATAACAGTAAAAGAAGCATCTAATTTATTGGCAGGAATGGTTTATAATAATATAAGAACTCCTTCGATGATACAAAGTATTGTAGGTTTTTTAGTTGCTGGAAAAGATCCTACCGGATTTCATCTATATGAAATCGGAATGGATGGCTCAATAATGACTTATGATGATTTTGTTTCAGATGGTTCAGGATCAGATTTAGCTTATGGGGTTTTAGAAGCAATGTATAAAAAAGGGATTTCAGTTAATGAAGGAATCCAAATAGCATTAAAGAGTTTAAATTCAGCAATGCAAAGAGATTTACCAACCGGAAATGGATATGATGTTGTAACAATAACAGAAAAAGGAGTAATAAAGGTAATATCAAAAAAAATAGAATTTAACATTTCTAATTAATTTTTTTACAAAATGGTTAAAATAATAGACGAAGTATTAAGCAAACTACCGAGTAATGCAGCTATTAGTGAAGCAACATTTGAAGCAGCTAACATAGTTATTTATACTAAAAGTAAAGATTTCTTTCTTAATAATAATGGATATATTAGAGAAATAGTTAATGATATCAAAAAAAGAATAGAATTGCGTCCAGATCCATCAATTACTATAGATCCTGAAAAAGCCCAA
Source organism: Candidatus Nanoarchaeia archaeon (assembly GCA_035288965.1). Classification (GTDB taxonomy): domain Archaea; phylum Nanobdellota; class Nanobdellia; order SCGC-AAA011-G17; family JAGVZF01; genus DATDYQ01. The sequence continues at coordinate 4,482 of DATDYQ010000014.1, read as the reverse complement.
AAGATAATTGAAAAAATAATTCCACCAGAAGCAGGAATAGCAAATATATTGTTTGATCCTCCTCGTTCAGAAGTCACAATAGAAGCCGAAAAGCCCGGATTAGCAATTGGGAAAGCAGGTGATTTATTAAAACAAATAAGACAGGAAACATTTTGGGTTCCATTAATTAGAAGAACTCCTGCAATTAAATCAAAGATTATAGAAAATATAAGACATGTTTTATATGAAAATACTGATTTTAGAAAAAAATTCCTGGACAGAGTTGGCCATAGAATATATGATGGTTGGTTAAGAGGTAAAAAAAATGAATGGGTTAGAGTTTCTTTTTTAGGAGCAGCAAGAGAAGTTGGAAGATCTTGCATTTTAGTTCAAACTCCAGAATCAAGAATAATGATGGACTGCGGTATTAATGTAGCATCAGAGGAAAATGCTTATCCCCTACTTGAATCTCCTGATTTTGATATAAAAGAATTAGATGCTGTTATTATTTCACATGCACATCTTGATCATTCAGGATTTTTACCTTATTTATTTAAGTATGGATATGATGGACCTGTTTATTGTAGTGTTGATTACGCTGAACCAGTTATTCTAAGTGAAGAAGGGAATATACGTAAAGAAAAAATAGGATTTATAATTGATGAATTGATAAAATCTAGCAAAAATATTGAATATGGTAAGTATAATGAATATATCTGTGCATCAGTAGAAAAAGATATCAAAGTTCCTGCATTTTCACAAAAAGATTACAAAATTAATTTTAAAAAAGTAAGAAAAGTTATTAGACATAAAGTCACTGACAGTCTATATGAAATAAAAGTTAAAACAGGAAGAAAAGTTAAAGTTACAGGTTCACATAGCATATTTGTGCTAAAAGATGGCACTGTAAAAACAATAAAAATCGAAGAACTACGAGTTGGAGATCATCTAGTCACCCCACATAGAATGCCAGATATGGGAATGTGGAATAAATTACCTGAAGAAATAGAACCATCTCCAGAATTAATGAGAATTTTGGGATATTTCACAGCCGAAGGACACCTTGAAAAAAGATCCGTAAGATTAACATTTGGTCTTAAAGATCAGCCTTATGTGGAAGATTTATGCAAATGTGTAGAAAAAGTATTTAAGATTAAATGTAATGTTTCAATAAGTCAATTAACTAGATTAAGAGTTACTTTTAATTCAAAGAAAATAAGAAATTGGTTTGCAAATGTATTTTTTAATGGTTATACCAAAGCAAATAGCAAACATGTTCCAAATTTAATATTTAATGTAAATAAAGAGCTAAAACTTGAATATCTTAAAGCATATATGGCAGGTGATGGTTATCTCAATATTAAAAACAAAACAGTGCAAGCTACCAGTGTGAGTAAGACATTAATTTCTGATTTATCTTATTTGTGCACGCAAATGGGTTTTACATATACCTTATTTGACAGATTTGTACCAACTGCCAAAACAAAGGCAAGAGTTTATAGTATAACAATAAATTTATCTGATTACTATAATCGTGAACCTGAACTGACTAAAAACTCTTGTGGATTAGTTCCTTTAAAAGAATCTAATTTTGGATTAAATTGGTATTATCACAGACTTAAAAATAGATCAAATATCACCAAACAGAGATTATCTAACTTATTAAACAAACAATATATAAGAATTTTAGAAAATACTCAAAACGATCAATTATTAGTTCAAGATTCACTTTATAAATTAGCAAATTCCGATTTATCATTTTTGGAAGTAACTGATATTAATTTATGTACACCTTCAAATGGATATGTTTATGACTTCTCAGTTGAGGAAGATGAAAATTTTATTGGGGGTGAAGCACCTATTTGTTTGCACAATACAGAACCTACTAGAGACATAATGGCTTTATTACAACTAGATTATATTGGAATTGCCGCAAAAGATGCAAAAAAGGCAATCTATTCTTCTACTGATATTAAAGAGATGGTTAAACATACAATCCCAATTGGTTTTGAGGAAGTTACAGATATAACTCCAGATATAAGATTAACTTTCTATAACGCTGGCCATACAATTGGAAGCTGTCAAACTCATTTGCATATTGGTAATGGTTTGCATAATTTAGTTTACACAGCTGATATGTTATATGAAACAAGTAATTTACTTTCAGCAGCTCAAACAAGATTTCCAAGACTTGAAACTTTGATCATTGAAGCAACATATGGTGGAAAAAATGATATATATCCTCCAAGAAGAGAAGCTGAATTATTCTTAATGGAAATAATAAAAAATACGATTAAAAGGGGTGGAAAAGTATTGCTTCCTGTTCTTGGAGTTGGAAGAGCACAGGAAATTCAGATTATTCTTGATACAGCTGTTAAAACAGGGGACATGGATAAAATTCCGGTTTATATTCAGGGCATGGTATGGGACGTTACAGCAATTCATACAGCATATCCTGATTTCTTCAATGCTAAAGTTAAGAAAAATATATTCCATAAAGATCAAAATCCTTTTTTATCTGAAATTTTTAAAAGAGTAGCCGGACAGAAAGAAATGATGGAAGTAATTGATTATGAAGGTCCATGTATTATTATGGCAACTTCCGGAATGTTAACCGGTGGTCCATCTGTAGAATATCTTAAACATCTTGCTAATGATCCAAGAAATTCTCTAGTTTTAAATAGTTATCAAGGAGAAGGTTCACTTGGAAGAAAATTACAAAATGGTGATCGTCAATTATATTTCCAAAATGGCGAGAGACAGGAGATGGTAGAAGTTAAGATGGAAATATTCTCTATACATTCATTTACAGGTCATTCTAACAGACAGCAATTGCAAAACTTTATCTATAAATTACAGCCAAAGCCAAAAAGAATAATTACACAGCATGGTGAAAGTTCTAAATGTCTTGAATTGGCTTCTGATATGCATAAAATGGCTAAAATTGAAACATCAGCTCCAAGAAACTTGGAAGCTTTAAGAATTAGATGAATTTATAAGATTTATCTTTTTTGTTAATAAAATGAAAAACATCAAAAAATTCTTTGGGATATTTAAAACAAACCCTAAAGAAAGGATAAAGAGAATAGAACATTTTAAAAGAATAAGAAATGAGATGTCTAAAGACTTTGAAGAGCGATTAAAAAGAATTACACAATTTTTTATTTTGTTCCCATCATCCTCTTAGTCATAATATCATCAACATTTAAAGAAGTTTTATACCCAAATTTTCTTTCTAATAATTGTAATGAAACTAAATATTTTATATCATCCATATCTCCCTTACTTTCCTTATTTATCACTTTAAATACTTCTCTTGCATAAACATCTAAAATTCTTCCTGCATAAACCTTTCTTTGTTCTGGTAAAAATCTTTCAACTAGCTCCATAGACTTAAGAAATATAGGCGTCCTTTCAGTAATTAGATTTATATACTGATAACTTATTATATACCTCTGTTCAGCTACAAATAGATTATCAAATGCATCATTGCTAACATTTTTTAATGTAGGTGTTTTTCCGTTAATAAATAAAATATCATCGGATAATATGCTGTCTAATTCTCTGGAAATATATTTATAAAATCCTTCTCCAATTTTTTCAGTAAGACTTAAAATTCTAGCATTGAAATAATCTTTTAATACTTCATCAGCTTTTTTCTCATCAATCATTTTATATCCATTATATGCTTTTCCCAATAGATCTATTTTCTTGTTCAAATTAGCCTCAGTCTCAGCTCTATGCCATATACTTTCAGGAGATATAGCATAAAGTTTCTTATTCAACTCACTTATTTGTTGTTGATTTAAATCTTCTCTGAATAAACAAATATTTCTCGATGCTTGAGCATAATTCGATTTATCAATTAAAGATTTAATATTATCATAATATAAATCATCCAATCTTGCTTCTAATGAACTCCTTTTGCTTTCTGGAAGCTCTTGAACATCTTCACCCATTATTCTTTTGAATTCCAAGATATCATTTTTATCTAATGCACCTTCTATAGCATGATAAACTCTTCTACTATTCATTTCCTTAGAAATTTCATTAGAAATTGGTTGTTTAAAAGCTAGTCCAGTAAGTGCTAAAGTTACAAATCCTACTTTTATTATTCCATTCCTTATCGTCCTATTATTCTTTACTATAAGCCTAGTCATTTTAAGCAGTTACCTCATAATCATTAACATCTTTTCCATTTTGGAATTCTCTCAAATGAAGATATCTTGCATTAAGATTTCCAAATAATGATTTAGCCTTTTCTTCAATAGTTTTACTGTCGCTTAATATTTCAGTTGCACTATCCACAAAATTATTATCATTTCCTATAGCTGTAACTAAATATCTTTTTCCATTAAAGCAGAAAGTTCCTGAATTCTTTTTATATCCCTCTGAATCAAGCATATTATGATAAACTAAAGCATTATGTTTTTTATTTATCTTTGTATTTACCCCACTTCCATTATCTTTTATCACACTTTGTAGATAAGCAATAAATTTATT
>DATDYQ010000013.1:0-2632 GCA_035288965.1 Candidatus Nanoarchaeia archaeon | reverse complement strand
AAGGACCCCTAGAAAAGAGACACCATTTAAGTGCGCTTGTAGAAGACAAGGTTGATAGGAACGAGATGTAAGAACCAAGGTAACGAGGTTTTCAGTCTGCGTTTACTAATAGCACAAGAGCTAAAATTAAGATAACCTATGCACGGCTATAATTTTTTTTATAATAATAATTATGAGTTTGATTTAACGAAGAAATTGTATTAGAAACATTTACAGGGGGAAAAGAACAGATTTCTTTTCAAAACTTTCTTTATAATTATATTAAAGATTTCAGCTTTGGATACAACCTTTCCATGAAATTAATTACCTTTAAAGCATATTCTTTATTGAAGATATTTCCATAATATTTTATCCCATTTCTATTGTATCTTAACTCATCCATAAATCTAATCTCAGTTATTGGAAAACCTAATATAACCATATAGGATATTTCGGCTTCATGTGAATTGTCTGATTTATATCCTTCCAAAAACATTTTAGCTCTTATTAATTCAATTAAAATATCATAACAATTATCTACAACAAAATTATAATTCATATTCTCCTCAGGAATATTCTTTAAAGCGATCTCTAAGAACTGCCTTTTTTTATCAGCTTCTAATATCAATGATTTAGATCTTTCTTTGTTGGGAGTTTGCTTTTTGATGGTTCCATTGCTTAAAAATTCATTAAAGCTTTTCAATGTTCTACTGCTCCCTTCAAGACAATTCCATTTAATATATTATTTTTTAATTCACTTTTTATGTCTTTTAAGGAGCTGTAATAGTTTATAATGATTTCTCTCTCAAGCTGCTTAGAAAATTTATCTATATCAATATGTTTTTCTTTCATCCCAATTATAGCCAAGTCTATGTCTGATTTTATTGTATCTTCGCCAAAAGCATAGGATCCAAAAAGAATTATTGTTGTTCCTGGAAATGAATTATATAAGAAATCAGCTAATCCAGATTCATATATTAATTTAAGATTATCAGCCCTTTTTAATCCAATGACAAGATTATTGTCTCTATTAATCTCTATTGACAATCTTTTTGATTCTTTGTCTTTGCTTAATTTTATTAGCTTTTCTTTATCAAGATAAGGTAGTGCTTTGGAAACTGCTGGCTGTGAAACTTCTAAATTTTTGGCTATATATCTTGCATTAACAATGATTCCAGATTTTATGAATAATAATCTAAGAATTTCTTGTTGCAAGTTTGTTAACTTTTGTTTATATATATTTACCATAGTTTATATATGTTAACTTTAGTTTATATAACTTTCGGTTTGTTAATTATATTAGAATTTTTTACAGAGGGAAAAATAGAAGAATGAAATAGTGTGCATTACTAATGCACAAAAGTTTATATTACTAATGCAAACCTTTATAAAGAAGGATATTTATTTGATTTCATATGATAGATAAAGAAACATTAAGAAAAGTAGTCAAAATACAAAGGGAAGAATTATCTTTATTTGAATTAGGTGTTCATAGAGAAGAATCAGATAAAATAAAGATAGACATACCATTTGCAGTAATATTATCTGGAATAAGAAGATGTGGCAAAAGTACTTTATTAAGACAATTAATGGAAAAAATAAAAGGATATTATTATTTTAATTTTGAAGATTCACGGGCAACTGATTTTGAAATTAGCGATTTTGAAAAGCTTGATGAAATATTTCATGAAGAATATAAAGATCAAGATTATTACTTCTTTGATGAAATACAAAACATTCCCAAATGGGAGCTTTTTGTTAGAAGATTGATAGATACTAAAAAACATGTTATAATAACTGGCTCAAATGCTTCTCTTTTAAGCAAAGAGCTTGGAACAAAACTTACTGGAAGACACCTAACACATGAGATTTTTCCGTTTTCATTTAAAGAATTTATTAGTTTAAACAAAGATAAGCTTAATATCAAATCTTTTGAAAGATATCTAATAGATGGGGGGTTTCCAGAATATCTAAAATTAAAGAGACCTGATATACTTCAAGAATTATTAAAAGATGTTATTGCCAGAGATATTACAACTAGATATAAGATTCGAAATCAAAAAACATTAAATGATTTGGCAGTTTATCTTTTAACAAACATTGGAAAACAATTTACATATAACTCCCTAAAGAAAAGCTTTAAGCTAGGTTCTGTTAATAGTGTAACTTCATTTATCTCTTATTTTGAAGATACATATATGATATTTACAATTCCAAGATTTGACTATTCTTTGAAAAAAATGCTTGTCAGACCAAAAAAAATTTATTCCATTGACAATGGCCTTTCAATAAAGAATTCAAGTTCTTTTTTTGATGATCGCGGCCGTCTACTTGAAAATGCAGTTTTTATCAATCTAAGAAAAAGATATAAAGATATATTTTACTTTCAGGAAAATAATGAATGTGACTTCTTAGTCCGAGATGGAACAAGTATAACGCAGGCAATTCAAGTGTGCTATGAAATTAACAGAGATAATAAAGATAGGGAGATAAATGGCTTGCTAGAAGCTATGAATAAATTTAAATTAAAAAATGGAATGATTTTGACTTATGATCAGAGCGATAAATTTGTGATAAAAGATAAGATAATCAAAGCTATTCCTGTCTGGAAGTGGCTTCTTGAAATATAGATAAAAAAGAAAATAAAAGCTTT
>DATDYQ010000012.1:0-2036 GCA_035288965.1 Candidatus Nanoarchaeia archaeon | reverse complement strand
TAAAGGTGTTCCATCTTGCTGTCTGATCGAACTTAGAAATTGATAGATCATATTACTACTATCAACTGCTATTTTTTTGTTCTTTAAGTCATCTAATGAAATGTATTCTTTTGGTATAATTTCAAATATATTTACTCCCATGGCAAGTTTAAGGAATTACTAGTAATTAAATTTTTCCACAAAAGCTTTATATAAAGGGCGTTATCTCTTAAATTGAAAAGAGGCAAAATGATTAAACATATTCCGTTAAAACATGGGTGGTATTATTTCTATAGAATTCATCAAACTAAAACAAATGAATTAACTACAAATGGATTAAGTAAACTAAAAGAATATATCGAGTTTGTTGCTGAAAACTGTCCAAATGAATACTTTTCTATTGGTCCGAGATCATCAAGCTTGAAATTTAAATTAAATAATGTTAAATTACATTCTATAGAAGGCCATGAAATATCAAAATTAGCAAAACAAGGATACAAAAATTCAACAACTGCACATAATGATGTTGAGATGTTTTTGTTGGAAAATGATGATAAGACAATAGCAGTAGAAGTTCCTTTATGGATTAAGTCAAATGAATTAAGCTGTTTTAAGGAATTATTTAAAAGTAAAGATCCATTAACTGGACATATAGATGTTTTAAGAGTGGAAGATGGAAAGATATGGATATGGGATTATAAGCCAAATGCAAAAGATGAGAAGTTTGCAACTACGCAAACATTTTTTTATGCTTATATGTTAAGTAAGAGAACTAATATTCCAATAGAAAACTTCAGATGTGGTTATTTTGACCAGCATATCGCTTATGTTTTTAAGCCTCAATTAGAAATGATACCTCAAATAAGCCTGTTACAAAAATTTATTAAACCTTCTATCTTATAATATATATGGCTTTAATACAGTTTTTTCCTATAGATATTAGTTATGAAACTAATCAAGAAGGAAGAGCAGCTATACAACTATTTGGAAGAACAGTAGATGGAAAGAAGATATGTGTTATTGATCCAAGTTTTAAACCTTATTTTTATGTTATTCCTTATAATAAAGAACAACTAAGAAATTTAAGTGAAAGAATATTAAACATTAAAATTGAGAGAGATAATGAAAGATATTATGTTGATGAAATTAAGATCGAAACAAAAAATATTTTCACTAAGCCAGTTGATTTACTTAAGGTGTTTGTTAATCATCCCAAAGCTGTTAATGAGATAAAAAAAGAGGTTAAGTTAATAAAAGAAGTTAAAGATGTTAGAGAAAATGATATTAATTTTACTAAAAGATATTTGATTGATAAAGATATTTTAATGTTAAATTTAATGGAAGTTGAAGGAGATGTAGTAGAAAGAAATTTAAATGTTGAAATTTCAATTATTGCAAACGAATTAAAACAAGTTTCTCAAGAAACATTTAATAATCCAAGGATATTAGCTTTTGATATTGAAACTTATACTCCTGAAGGTAGATATCCCATAGAAGATAAAGATCCTGTTATAATGATAAGTTTTTATTCTAATGATGGGTTTAGAAGGGTGTTTACTTATAAGGAATTTAAAACTAATCATGATTATATTAAATTTGTAGATTCTGAATATGATTTAATACAAAAATTTTTAGAAACTTTAGAAGAATATAATCCAGATTTTTTAGTCGGGTATTTTACAGATGGTTTTGATTTTCCATATTTAAAAGCGAGAGCAAGGAAGAATAATATTAGATTAATGTTTAATAATTCTAGAATAAAAATAACTAGAAAAGGCCAAAGTTCAGCAACTAAAATAAAAGGCTTACCACATCTTGATTTATTAAAATTTATTAGGCATATAATGTCAGGATCATTAAGATTAGATAGTTACAGCTTAAATTCAGTTGCTTTTGAACTATTAAAAGAGAGAAAGTTAGACATGAATCCACAATTTATTGGAAAAGCTTTTGATGAAGCTGGTTTAGAGCTAGAAAAGTATTGTGAATATAATCTAAAAGATTCTGAGCTAACATTAAAAATAGCAGAAAAAATATTGCCTAATCTAGAAGAGATT
>DATDYQ010000011.1:0-4724 GCA_035288965.1 Candidatus Nanoarchaeia archaeon | reverse complement strand
TTATGTTGGATAAATCTATCAACTGCCAATTTAATTTCTTTTTGAATATTGCTATCAAAATCTAGATCTTTAGCACGTTTTAGTTTAAGATATTGCGAAACAGCTGATTCTGTTAACTTAAGTTTTTCGGCTATTTGTTTTTGGGGAAAACCTTTTTCTTTAAGGATAGAAGCAAATTCACGTCTTAAAGCTGGGATAATATACCATACTTCTATCTCTTGAGGCATATCAAATTTCATGATAATTAACAATCGTTAACTTTTATATAAAGCTTTCTATTTCTTGTTTTTTCTATTAACAAATATATAAAAGATAAACAATAAAGCAATTACTGAAACTATGTTAAATAAAGAAAAGAATGGAATCCTTATTTGGGTTGGAAGCAAACATTTAATATTTTCAGTTTTTGGAAATCCTGGAACAGGTTGACCATTAGATGCATCAAATCTTTCTGATATTTTATCTCTTTTACCAAGATTATCTTGTGTATTGCTATCTTCAATGCATGATGTATATCTTGTTATTGCTACTATGTTATCCTGTGATGAAAATTGACCACATGAACATTCTCCTGAGAATCCTAAAGGAATGCATTTATAACTAGCTTCTATTGCCTGACAAATTGTGTCACCGGTTGCTTGGCTTCCTGGATCACAATCTTCTCCTGAATCTAAAACACCATTGCCACAATAAGCAATTTGTTGTTGGCTAGAAACTTGAATTATCTGAGATCTTTTTGGCACTATTGGTGGAGGGTTGGTTATTACTTCAGCCTTGAATAGATAATCATTAGACCTTGAAGGATCATATTCTGTAATCCAAGTTGTTGTTATTGGGTTTGATAAAATTGAGAAATCTCCTAAATCTGTCACAAGATTCTGATTGGCACTATCATAAACCTTTAAATTTACTGTCTCTCCTATTGAACATGTTGATTCATCATATGTAACCTTTAATGTAATTTGTTGATTGTCATTAAGCATTGCAGGGCTTTCAGGGGGATATGGATATTCATTTCCATCATCATACCAAGATGCTCTTGTTACTGTACAAATTGCAGCGTTCCAAGAAACTGTTTCCTGGGCTGATTGTGAAATTGCGTCTGTACATGTTGCTGTTAAGGTATATATTCCTGATTCTAATGGATGATCTGGGTTGATATCATAGGTATAATAATGATTTACTAAATCACTTGAGGTAAATGGAAGATTATTAACTAAAGTTGGATTTGTTGGAGAGGATAATAAGAAATTAACTGAAGCTACATCACTATCTACGCATTTTGCTCTTACAGCAGCCAAATTGTTTGGTTGTTTCATATTATTACATGTAACCCAGTTTGTTCCATCTATAGAACATTCTAAAGCCAATATTGTTGGAGTTGGATTTGGTTGAGGAGATTGTGGAACACAATTTCCTGTGTACAATGTTGTATCTGGGAATAAATTCATTAACCATGGACAGAAACTAACAACTGCTGTTTCTCCATTATTATTACTTGGATTATCTATTGTATCTTTAATTCCATTATAATCCGATACTCCCCAATGGTTTTTTTCTAAATTAATATTATAATTAGGATAGTTATCTGGATCTAAAGCAATTGTGTATTGAATCAAAAAGTTTTTTATGTTGTTTCCACTAGGACCATATAGATTATTTAGATTATTATATTCAATTATATCTGAAGTTCCTTCGGTTGCTCCTCTATCTACAAAATATTTTATTCCTGTAGAATATCCTGGGTCGCTTGTAATTGTATTTTGTTGTATTCTTGCGTTTCTCCTGTTTGTTATGAAAATTCCAGGCCTTCCATTATGAATTCTGTTTTTAGTTATTGTTATATCATTAGAATCTGCGGAATAAATTCCTGCACCACACGTCGTTGATATCGCGCAGGATGCAGATGATGCTGGGCTAGCATAGGTAATAATATTATTATCTATCAATATATCATAAATTGAGGTAGTTGTTAACTCAATTGCATTGTCTCCTGATTGCATGTTTATTGTGTTATCTTTAATATCAATTCTTTGGGTATTTGTTTGGAGTTTTATTGCAGATTTAGAAGATGTTATTGTGTTTCTTAATATCTGATGATCTGATCCATATACCCCCAATCCAACCGCTCCTGCGGTGTTTGGCACTTCTATTTGATCATTATCTGAGATTGTATTAAATGATGATTGGGTTGACATTGTAATCCCAATTCTGTTATTCTTAATCTGATTATTAGATATCGTATTTAAATCAGACCCTGATAAGTAAATTCCAAGATAGTTATTTTCTATAACATTATTGGTTATTATATTATATGAAGGATAATCATAAAAAAATCTTATGCCGGCAGCATTTGATGCCGAAAAACCATTAATGTTGCAGTTTTTTATAGTTGTTTTACTTTTTATGTTAACTCCTGTAGCAAGTTGTCCATTACCATTTATTTTAAATCCCTTACAATCTAGTGTTTTATATGAATTGGGATATGTGACTATATCTAAATTATCTATATTAATACAAACTGATCCTGTTGGTCCTCCTGGAGTGTAGGTGATATCATTAGCAAGTTCTACAGTATCGTAACTACCTGAATTAATTTTTGTTGCACAATCAGCACAAGAATTACAAGTTGTTGAAGCCGCATCAACATAATTAATATTTAACAAAATTCCAACTAACAATATAACTAATACTAAATAACCTCTTTTTTGCATAAATTTAAAAATTATCTGCTATTTATATATTTTATGGTTAAATCAGATTATTATTCTTCTATAAGTAAGGGATATGATGAGTTATATAAGGAAGAACAATTAAAGAAGTTAAAGTTAATATTAAAAAATGTTAAGATTAAAGGAAGGGTTTTGGATGTTGGATGCGGAACAGCTTTTTATTCTAAATATTTTCAAGATTATACAGGGATTGATAATAGCAAAGGAATGTTAGAAAAAGCTAAGGCAAATGTTATTTATGGAAGAGCTGAAAAATTACCTTTTAAAGATAAAGGTTTTGATGTTATTATTTGTTTGACAGCAATTCATAATTTTAAAGATTATAAAAAAGCATTAAACGAAATGAAAAGAGTTAGTAAAAAATTAATAATAATAAGTTTGTTAAAGAAAACTAAAAAGTTTAATGAAATTAAAAGAAATATAAATGATATGTTTAAAGATATTAAAGAATTAAATGAAGAAAAAGATTTAATATTTATTATTAATCAAACATCCTGAATGGATTATTTGAATGTTCTGCTTCTACTGCTTCTTTATTTGAATTTTTTTGTAATGGTTGATCAAAAGACTGTCTAGATTTTGGGGCTCTGTATTCAAATTTTGTTGGATTTGAAAAATCTCTTTGAATTTTGTCCCTAAAGTCTTGCACATCTCTTTCAGTTGGAGTTCCATAACTTGGTTTTTTATAAGTTGGAGAAGATTTAACTGTTTCTTTGAATTTTTGTCCTTCTTGGAAATCTTTTTGTCTTTCTCTTTGAACTCTTGAAACTCTTCTCACCCTTACAATAAATATAGTGAATACCATTAACAAAATTAGTAAGGATAAATAAGCTATAGGTGTTTTAGATGTTGTTGAACCTGGATTTAATACAACTGCTCCTGTTGCTTCCTTTAATGCGTCTGTGATTTTAGTACCAAAAGATCTTGTGTCTTGTAAATTAACTTTTTCAAATTTCTTGTTTTGATTTATTATTGTGATATCATATGTGCCTGGGTAAACATCTTTGTTTAATCCTAAAATTATAGATTGTCCGGGATCAAGATTGGTTCTTCTTTCTATTATTTTTGAGTCAGCTCCTGAATATTCTATCTGTATTGGGTCATTGTATCTTACATTTCCAATATTCTTTATTTCAAGTAATGCTCCTTTTAGATTAAATGATAATTGTTTTATTAATGGAACGGAGAATGTTTTTGTTGTTTCTATATCATTTATTGAAGCTGAAATTGTCCATTGTCCTGGAATAGGATATTGATCAAGATCATATGTGAATGTTTCTATTGAAAGTTGCTGTTTTTCATAAACTTTTTTATTATTTGGATTTATAATAGTTAATTTAATCTCTTTTGACATGACATCATTTGCTTGATCTGCTAATGAAATTATGGCTTCCACCTGATCACTAGGATTATATGTTTCTTTTGATGTTTCTATTTTAAGAATTGTAGAAGTTGGAATTATAAAAAATGATGATTGTTTACTTCCAATATTTCCGGCTGTATCTTTGGCTTCTAAAAATAATGTATGGGATTTTGATTTAAGTGTTTTAGATAACAATAGATTATATTCAAATCTTCCATTTTTGAATTCTGCATTGTAAGCATAATTATCTATTGTTAAAGTTATTTTTCCATCAATTTTTTTGTCATTGTTAATTGATCTTAAAATGTTTCCTTTTATTATCATGCTTTCTCCAGGATTATATTGATCTTTATCTAAGGAGTATGAAATCTCTAGTTTATTTGAAACTTTTAATGAAGCTAGTTTAAAGTAGTGTTTATTGCCAAACTCATCTGTGAGTTCTAATTCTATAGAATAATCTCCTGCTGGAATTGAAGTTATTTCAGAAGAATAAGTAAATTGTGAATTTAATAAAGTAACTTGTGATGATAAAATTGTTTCTGAATCTTTTTTTATGAACAATGTTCCAAAACCATTTATTTTTGTTCCATCTAATTTTTTAATATCTCCATTTATTGTTAATTTATCTC
>DATDYQ010000010.1:0-13910 GCA_035288965.1 Candidatus Nanoarchaeia archaeon | reverse complement strand
TCAGCTGATGCTGTAACTATAACTAATGATATTCCTAATAAATGCATTACGAAGCAAGTTTATGGATTTTCAGCTGGTTTAAGAGGCAATACTCCTGATAATCAACTTATTTCAACTAGTGGAAAGAGTGATACTGATACTGACGCAGGTATCAAATTGAACAGTCCTGTTGGTGGTTCTATTATACTGGGTTGTTCTACTAATGATCAATGCCAGACATGGGCTGCTGATTCTGTATGCGATACTGTTAATGGAGATTGTGAATGTCCGAGTGGATTCAAAAGAGACACTTCTACAACTCCACCAAAATGTGTGCCAACATTACAAGCGTGTTTTGTAAGATATAAGGATAGTGGTATAGTAAAACAAAATGGAATTCTCCCATAGATCAAAATGATCCTTATTGGTATGATGCTAAAAAACATGTTGATTTAGTAACATCAGTTGATAATTGCTTCAAAAATATAGACACAATTAAAAATCAGCAACCATGTTTATTTGAATCAGAATCAGCTAGTGTTGAATATGGAACATACAAAGATGTAAAAGTTTATGATATTAATGGAATTCAGGTTTCTTGATTGCAGTTTACTTTTGGATACTTATTATTTTTAAAGAGGAAATTTTGATAAAAGGGTTTATAAATTCTCCTTCATTAATATATTATTAGCATAAACTTAAATGAGGGGGGGTAAATAAGGTATTATGCTTGTTAAAACTAGAAAGTTAGTCATTCTGTTAATCTTCTTGGTTTTATTTAGTGATATTGCACTTGCTGAGAAGAACTATACTTCTTATATTGGAACTGAGCCAAAGCCATTGTATGGAGGAGATAATCCGGAGGATGCTGATAATTTAGAGTTTGATACAGAGGAATGGGAGAGTTTCTATACACAAGGTGCAAATAACTGGTATTACACAAAAACCTCTAGAAGAGGACCTTTAAAATTTGGCATAAAAGACATAACTAATGGAGATGATTTAGATATATATGTTTATGACTATCAGGCTAATGATTTATTATGTAAGAGCACAAAATCTGGAAATGCAAATGATGAATGTCCTGTGCAAAAGGATAATGATGCATTATGGGGTTTTTATATTAATATAATACCATATAAAATAGACGGCTCATATGCTTCAGGCTATGTTTATACAAAAGCTCATGAGTGTACTGAAGAATGGTTAGATGGAAAGGAATGTAGAAGTGGGAATACCGTTTATAGAGATTGGCAGAATAAGGATTGCTCTATTGAAAGAAAGTATTATGAAGACTGCGATGATAAGGATTACGAAGAAGACTGGGGTTCACCTTATTGCTCTGGCAATAATGTAATGGAATCAAGAACATTGCATGATTATTATTGTGGTGGTAAGGGAGAATGCAGAGATTCATCATCTACAGAAAAAAGAGTAAAAGAATACTGTGATTCTGATGAAAAATGTTCTAACAATGCCTGTATAAAGAAAACATGTAGTGATTTTCCTGATACATATGGTTCTTGTTCGAATGAAAATGAGAAGCGCAGGACAGGAGATGATGTGCAAAAATGCGAAGATCAAATATTTGGTTCAGGAAAGGTTTTATGCTGGAAAAAGATATCTCAGAAGGGCAATGATGATTTCTGCTCTGTTTTATTTGATACTGGAAATAAGTGTAGATATAATGATTATGACTGTGATCCTCTTGAATGTACTAATGGATTGCAATGTGAAAGTAAGGGTGGATTAAGCGGTTTTGGTGTTGAAGGAGGTTGTTGCTATTCTGGAGAGAAATGGAATGAAGATTTAAACATCTGTTATACACCATGTATTCTAAACTCAGTTTCTTGGGATAAAACATCTGCAATTGAAAATGAACTTATTGGAATAAGTGTTAATGCAACATCTGGATGCTCTGGCAAACAGGTTAATTTTGAAGTCAAAGAAGATGATTGCTCTCTCTTAAGTCCTTCAATAAATAATAATACAGAAGAAAACAAAGATTCTTCAAATATACAATCTGTAAATGAAGATTCAGGTTCAAAAAAAGAAAATACTAAAATAGGCGTACAGGGAATTTGTGAAGATGATGTAAATATTAATCCAAGTTCTGCTGCATTTGACAGCAATGGCAATGCAAAGACAAGCTGGGTTGCTGAATATCAAGATGATATCTTTGGAAATCCTGAATATAATGTTTATGCTTATTATGATAATCAGAAAGTAAAATCTTCTAGTGAATTAACTGTAACTCCAGATTGGAAATGTACACAGGATTCTCAATGTTCTGGAGAAGGCTTAAATGGAGTTCAATATTGTCTAAACGGAAATGTAAACCAGGATTTTGAGGCTGGTGTTTGTGTTAATCATGAATGTGGTACTGAAACTTATCCTGTTCCAATAGAAATATGCGAACATGGTTGTGTTAATGGAGAATGCATAAAGGAATATTGCGGTGATAATATATGCCGGGAAAATGAGAATTACGATGTATGTCCTAATGACTGCAAGAAACCAGAGTTCTGCGGGGATAACATATGTCAGGTAAATGAAGATTATAATTCATGTCCTAATGACTGTAAAAAACCTTGTACAATTCCGGATGGCTCTTCTTTGGAATGCTCTTGTAGTTCTGATGCACAATGTAAGAATTACGGAGATTATTATTGTGACAAATCTGTTAACTTTGGAACATGTAAAGTTATTGTGTATAGTGACGAATGTGTTAACCATGATAATTATCTTTGTGAAGATGGTAATGTGAAGAAATGTGTGTTTAATGGGAAATACTGGGTAAAACAGAGGATACAACAATGTTCTGGAAAATATCAATATTGTGATTCTAATAATGTTAATGCAAAACAATCATGTTCTGTTTACGAGAATAAATTTGATGTATGGCTAGATTATGCTGATACTAGTGTTACTGTTAATAAACAAATTGGAGATATTTTATTGTTAAATATATATTCCTTGCAGGATACAAGTGTAAATATTGACTATAATAATGATGTGTTTGATGGAGATTGCTTTGGCTCTTTTAATGTTAAGAATGGAGTTAATACCTGTAAGTTGGAAGTAAAAAATGATAATATTGGTTTACATAAGATAAAGGTTAATGAAAAATTTTTAGACGTTAATGTTATAAATTATCCTGAATTTTTAATTTTGACAGATTCTGAAAAATTATTTGAGAGATTTCCTGATGAAGAAAATGGTGTTAAGGCAGTATTGAAACAGGCTTATGCTAACGCTAAGGATAAAGGTCTTGTTTATGATTTAAGTTATTATGATTTGGGAGCAAAAAATCCTTTTATAAAGATAAAGAATTATTTTGAGAAGATTACAAAACCTAATGTTGTTGATAATTCTTACTCACTAGATGTTGCTGATTTTATTAAAGAGAAATGCAAAAATTGCAAAGATGTTTTAATTCTTGGAGATGATTTCGTAGTTCCTCATTATAGAAGAGATATTCCAACACTAAGAAGAGAATGGTTTTTTTGGACTGAAGAAAGTATTGAAAATGTTTATACTGATGTTCCTTACATAAAGAAAACCTCACTTGAATTTTCTGATTATTATGAAATGTTTAAGATTAATGGAAAATATGAAGGCAAAGATGTTTTGCTTATTTTGCCTGATGATATAACAACAGAACAACGTACAGAAGTTGAAAAATTAAAGAAAAGTTTTGTTGACAAAGGTTATAATCCTGATTATTCTGAGATGAATGGAAAAGATGCTTATTGCGTTGATGAAAGATGGTTTACCAATGTTAAGGGAAAAACTTTGATTATTATAGGAACTGAAGAAGATAATAATGCTTTCAAGTGTATGCCTTTTGTTTCTGGGGATACTAACAGGGACTCGGCATTTATGCAGCCCAATGTCTGGGATACTGATGAGTTTGCTTTGGTTATTAATACAGATAACCCGGAAATAATAGGAGTTTTGGCAAACTTAGTTGAAACAGGAGAAATTACAGAATTAAAATCTGAATCAGCTTATTTCTTCAAAGTTGGAGCTACTTATGCAAGTTATGCTGTACTAGGTGTTGGAATAGGATCTATGATTGTATTCTCAGGAGGAACTGCTACTCCTGCTGCAATGGTAACTGCAGGTATTGCATTAGACTGGATAGCAGATGCCGGTGATGTAGCAGATACTTGTGTTGTGAATAGTGAAAGTGTTGGATGGTGTGGTGGAACTATTGCATTGGCTGCAATGCCTTATGTTCCTTCAAAACCTGCTAAGAAAGTCATCAAGGGGCTTGCAGACTCTAATTTAAACAATAAATTAAAAGACTTATTAGAGCCTGTTAAAGATTTGATTAATAAGCATTTTAGAAAGTTAAGAAGTTCTCAAGCTATAGGAGATGAGGCATTTGAAGCTGTTACCAAGACAGCTCATGATAACATCTATATGGCCAAAGGTGCTGAAAAGGTAATTGGAAATGATATAGACCAGATAGATAGCGTTATTGCAAAAAAAATTAAGTTTGATCCTGAATTAAATAGAAATATAAAAATTAAACAATTACAAGCAGCTACTTATATTAAATCTGTTGGTAAAATACAAGACGGTCTTGATGATATGGGGGATTTACTAAAAAAACAAGAATTTAAAAATAAGTTTGATAATATGGTAAATAAAGTAGAAAGTCCAAATTTAAAAAATTCTAAAGGCGCTAGAGGGGAAATAGAATCTTTAGCATATGAAGATTTAAATGAGATAGATGATTTTGATCTAAAAATAAAGAACTCCGATGTTGGTGAGATAATAAATCCAAATCAAGAATTTGCACAAATAGACATTTTAAGAGAAAATGGTGATATAATCGAGACCAAATTTGGTTTATGGGATAACTTATATGTTGGTGTAAGAGATCAAACGGATAGATATATAAAAGTTCAAAGTAAAAAAGGAAAAGAAATAGGATCCATAATATTTAGGCAAAAATTAGACGAAATAGTTCAAAATAAAGATGAAGCCTTAAGAATAGTTCCACAAGACGTTATAGCAAAGATAAAAGAGAAAAGAGCTATTAAATCACAAATCTTTTTGGAATTAATAGATGTAAGAGGTAATTTGTGGAGGATTGACATAGCATGAGTGTAGATTATAAACTTTATTTCGAATTCGCTGAAGATTATAAGATAATTACAGATAAAATAATTGGGAACTTGGTTGAGGATTTTTTTATACAAAGAATTTTTTGGTCTAATGATAATATGGAAATAACACTTGGAGATATAACTTATAACAATAATGTTATCTCAGAAACAATAGAAAAATTTAGAACTATGTTCAACGGTAAATTTAGAGATTTGACATTTGAATTTAGACCAAAAAAAGAGAGCCTTATAGGATTTATTTATTTAAGATTTGAATATAGAAAAAAACTCTCTTCTATGTATTTCACTTATGCATTTATTGAGAATAATCCGAAAAAATTATTGGACACATTAGAATTAGTGTGCAAACATATTAAACCAAAAACAATTTTTGATCCGAATAACATACCAATAACAGATTTTCCTAAAAACTTTGAACAATTAAAAAAACATTGTAAAGAAAATGAGTTGATTTTTTATTATAATAATGGGAATAAAATTGATTTAACAGATGAAGTTAAGAAAATTATAAAGAAATATTCAAAAAATGAATCTTAAATTAATCAAAATAGGAATTTGCATTTTATTTTTATTAGGTATAAACGTAAATGCATCAACTACATATGAAGAAAAATCCTCTATAGCAAGAATAATTGGCGATGAGGCGTTTGAGAGATCAATTAAAACAGCTCATGATAACATCTATATGGCCAAAGGTGCTGATAAAGTATTGGGTGATACTAATATTGATGACTTAGCGATTGTGAAAGCGAAAGCAATATCACAAGATGGGCTGGTAGAAGGAATCAAGGATGTTGGAAGGTTGGATGATGCAGGGGTGCAATTAAAACAATCTTGGTTAAAAACACTTAGAAATTATGGAAATAATCCAGGTTATTTTGCGGAAGCAAAAGTTGCAGCATCAAGACTAGATGATATGAATGTTATCGCAGTTAGTAAAAGCTTTGATAATTATGAATATGATGTATTCTCTAAATTTAAAGATACTAATAAAGGTATTGTAGAAGAAGTAAAGAATGGTGCATTTAGTGTTAATGAATTTGAAGATGCAATAGAAAAATTGAAGTATGCTAAAGGAAAATCTATTGATGGAATAGAAATTATAGATGTCAGATTAACCGTTAGCGATAGATTCTTTAATGAAATACCTGATAATTATAAGAAAATTGCTGCTGAAAATAAGATATCTATAATCACATTTAAGGAGGTTACATAATATGGGAGGATCAGCCGTATTCGAATTCAAAATAAATAAAGTTTTAAATTTAAATGAATTTATAAAATTAATAAGAAAAGCTTTTAAAAGGAAAATTAATCAAAAAGATATTAATAAATCAGAAATATTTAGAGAGTTTCTGTCCTATCATTTTCTTGTTGATGAAGGTCAGGTTTCTATTCATTTATATCATAAAGAAAATAGGCTTGTATTGTTCTTACCACCAATGATTTTTAATAATTTACATTATTTTGTCAATATAATTAAAGTAGTTTATAACTTCTGTAAAGTTGGAGCTTATGGAGAAGATTCAGAATCGGTTTCAGAACAGGAATATGATCTTAAGAATAGCAAAATGAAGGATTTAAGGATTTGGTCCGTCAACCTCTTCACCCAATCTGAAGTCCAAAAATACGGTCGTGGAAAACTCCTCAAAGCACCTTGCGAGTTAATAGAAGAATGGGAAGACGATGCTATATTCATGATGATACACAAAGACAGATTTAGCTCGACTTATGAAGAAAGACGAAAATTGAGAAAATACTTAGGGGAAGATGAAATAAGAAAATGAAAACTAAGCTGATAATCGGAATCTGCATTTTATTTTTACTAGTTATAGAAGTTAATGCCCTTACTACATATGAGGAAAGATTCTCTGTAGCAAGAATAATTGGCGATGAGGCATTTGAAGCTGTTACCAAGACAGCTCATGATAACATCTATATGGCCAAAGGTGCTGATAAAGTATTGGGTGATACTAATATTGATGACTTAGCGATTGTGAAAGCGAAAGCAATATCACAAGATGGGCTGGCAGAAGGGATCAAAGATGTTGGAAGGTTGGATGATGTAGGGATTGATTTGGGAGATTTAAATGATGCAAACTCATGGATATACAGATTGAAAAAAGCAAATAACCCAGGAAGTTTTGCTGAAGCAAAGAGATCTGTCGAATGGGTAGAGACTTCTAACACAGAAGTTTTTATTGCTAAACAAATGACCGTTCCACAAGGAAACTTGGATATTGATGTATTAGCTAGGGTAAAAGGAACGAATACAGGTATTATTGAGGAAGTTAAGAATTGGAATCAGAGAACAATTAACGATCCTAAAAATATAGAACCATTAAAAACTCAGATAACAAAATTAGGACAAGCTGTAGGAAAAAATGTTGATAATACTGATATTGTTGTAAAAGAATCTAGGATTGTTTTTAGAGATGATGTCATAATTCCTGACGAAATTATAACTCATGCTAATAATCATGGAGTGGATATCATTAGATTTAAAGGAGTTGATTAAAAATGGAAGATGCAGATTTTTATTTTAAGAAAGTGGAAAATTTAGATAAAAATTTGATAAAAAACCTAACTACTGGAAAACCATCATTTGTTGAAAATAGCTGGCAATATGAGATTCCAAAATTTAATAGGATAATTATGGTATATATCAATTCATTTGGTGAAGTTCAAATAAATTTGCCTGACCTTT
This sequence comes from Candidatus Nanoarchaeia archaeon, assembly GCA_035288965.1. Classification (GTDB taxonomy): domain Archaea; phylum Nanobdellota; class Nanobdellia; order SCGC-AAA011-G17; family JAGVZF01; genus DATDYQ01. Next base: position 6,083 of record DATDYQ010000010.1, on the reverse strand, counting down.
TTAATGATGAATTTATGAAGGAAATTGCTAAGCTGATTAAAAAAGTGTATAGCGTTCTGAAAGTTAGCGGTTATGGTATAGATGAATATGACGGCGATGGAGATGAATATGAAATGTATCCTTTGGGGACTAAAAGAGAACAAATGTCTCGAATCTGGTCCGTCAACCTCTTCACCCAATCTGAAGTCCAAAAATACGGTCGTGGAAAACTCCTCAAAGCACCTTGCGAGTTAATAGAAGAATGGGAAGACGATGCTATTTTTATGATGATACATAAAGACAGATTTTCATCAAAACTCGAAGAAAGGCAGAAATTGAGAAAGTATTTAGGAGAAGATAACCTACCAAGTAACTTTCAGGGGAAATACTTGAATGGTGTGTATCAATAAAATAAGATGTTAATACAAGACAAACCAAGATAAAAATGAAAAAAATAAACAAGCAAAGAAAAATTAAAAATCAAGAGAATAAAAATTCTGAGAATTTAGGGTTTTTTAAGAATTTATCAATGTTTCTTTCATCTAAAAGATATTTTGCAACTTTTTCGAATTATAATAATCAGAAAAGACTAATGTGGGTTATAGTGTTTTATTTATTATATATTTCGATCTCTTTACTAACAAATAAATACATTTTTTATTACCCTAATTCACCTAGTATTTTCTATGTGATGTTTTTACCTATAATTATTGTATTAGCTAACATACTTTTAGGATTTTTGATATTAAAGATATTAAAATTAAAAAGTAAATTTTCTGAATTTGCAATAATTTACCTTATGTTTTTTAGTTTGAATATGGTTTTATTGAGTATGTTCAAGAGTTCCTTTATTAGCGTATTGGTATCAATGATGCTTCTTGTGTATATGATAGTTTATATCTTTTCAAAGAATCAGAAAAATATTGTTAAAATTATAGCTTTTTTTGTTTTATTCAGTGCTTTAAGTTTTCTTTTATTATTTGCTGTTTTTGGTAATTTGATAAAAGAAATGGAAGATACTTTAGAACGTGACAAAAGACATGCAGAATTTGGACAAATGTGGGAGCGTATAATTAAATTTAATAGAAATACCCATAAAGTAGTCTTAGAGGAAGGTATAGAATTTTGTACGAATGATTGGAAAGAAAATAGTTTTTTAGATGCACTTCAATGTTATGAGGAAATTTATCCCCATTATTATAAATACAATTCATCAAATGTAGAGTCCATATGTTTGGATCCCACAAATGTGCATGATACTCGTAGAAATGAAAATCAACGTGAATGTTTGCAGTTTATAGCTGGACAAAAAATTATAGATGGTGACAAAGATGGTGCAAGATTCTGTGATAATAGTAAATATAAAGATGAAGCCTGTTTATGTAAACTAAATTCTTTAATACGATCTTATGACGTTACGAAACAAGAATGGATCATAACACATATAAAAAATTTTCAAGATTTATATAAATGTGATAATAAGGTAGATTTAGATTCACTATTAAAAGTTATTGATAGAAAGAAAAATGAAAACTAAACTAATAATAGGAATTTGCATTTTATTTTTATTAGGTATAAACGTAAATGCATCAACTACATATGAAGAAAAATCCTCTATAGCTAGAATAATTGGAGAATCTCCTATAGACATGTTAAAGCAATTACAAAGAGAGGCTGTTTACATAAAACATGCTTTGTATTATACAAGTGATATAAATAATAATGAAAAAACCAGAATATTAAAGGAGCAATTCAGGAATGATGTTTATGGGAACATGCATGATGAAAATGAAATCTCCTCTCGTTATACATTCTCTGATATTTTAGATCAATTAAATAGCATACAAGATAATGAACTGATAATATTAGAGCCATTAGGTTATGTTGATTCTTTATATGTTCAGTCACACTCAGATACTTTTTATCCTAAAGATTTAGTAAGCTGGCAAAGTAAATTAGAAAACAAAGATGCTTTATTGTTGTTTGATGCTCCTTATGCAGGTATTTATTTACCAAAAGAAGATACTTATATTTCAAGATTAGCAAAAGATGCTTCTATAATTGCTCCAAACTCTTTTAATTCGCCACAATTCACAAAATCATTTTTATGCCAGTTGGTTAATGGAAAAACTCTTGGACAAATTTTTATGGAAGCAAGAAACTTTCATTATAATGGTGGATCTGAATCTTCGTATAATAATTATATTGGTTTAATATTACAGTCTTATTCTCTATATGGTAATCCAAGACAGAAGGTATTTATCGATTGGCACGAGCATGATAGGGAAAAGATAAAGGAATATTGCAATAATTTCTTGAAGAATTTAGCTCAGAATATTGATTTTTTGGAAGATGTTGGAAATTATTCTAAATTCAGAAAACATTTAACCTTTGAAATCCCTTCTTATAAAATAGAAAATATAGATGAATTTTCAATAATAAATGCAGAAAACACATTTCATAATATGAAACCTGATGAATTGGTTTTGCCTGTAGCAGTAAGAACAACAAAATTCCCAGTAAATACAATCATAACAGATTATAGAATAGATTATGTTGGAGATTATGAAGATATTACATTAGAGAATTTGCCATCTTATCAATTTGGATTTGTAAATAGAACTTGTTATAATGATAATCAAACTTATAAAGTAGATTTTGATAATTCATATACTGAAGATACTCATGACTTTATAGCTAGAATATATCCTGTAGAAGTGATAGACTGTAATCAAGGCAAGTTTAGATTATATAAGAAATTTAATTATTCAATTGATTATATTGCTATAAGCCCTGTTTTAATAGAAAATGTTGATTTGCCTTTAAATGTTCCTGTAAACGAGCTAATAAATATAGAAATACAGCTATTACCTTTAACAGATAAAACAGTTCGGGGAAAGTTAGCTGTTTTTGATAATGAAAGAAATAAAATCTGGGAAAAAGATATTTTTACTGATGTTTTAGATTATAATGCAGAATTTAAAACCCCTAATAATGAGGGATTACAAAGATATAATGTAGAATTTATTTATGATAATGAAACTGTAAATTATAAGGAATTTTCATTTTTTACTAATATACTTGATGTAAAAACTGATATTCCTGTATCTGCTGATGAAAACCCTTCTTTAAACTTTGATTTTTATTCTTATAATCAGGAAAGTTTTGATTTAGGAGTTAATTATTATTTATTTCATAATTTAGATTTGATAAATAGCGGGAGTTTTAATAAAATAATAAATAAAGATGATAATTTCTATACTTTAACATTAAATAATCTAAAAAAAGAGGATCAAAGTTATATTCTAATATTTGAATTATCTTATTTAGATGAAAAGAAATCAGTAAGTTATTTATTGAACACAAACAATATTCCTATCTTGTATTTAGAATCAAAAAAAGAATATACTACTGATGAGAATGTTACTATAACTTTTAATGCAGTTGATTATGATAATGATGCTTTAAGTTATTCAACAAGTGATGAAAGATTTGAACAGGATGGAAACACATTTGTATGGCAACCTTCTAAAGATGATGCTGGAGAATATTCAGTTACGATTTCAGTAGATGATGGCTTAAGCAAAGATGGAAAAAATATATTTTTTAAAGTTATTTCAGTTGAACAACCAGAAGAGGAAATAAATAATCCTCCTGTACTGGAGAATATTAGCGATATTGTAGTTTATGAAAACGATATTATTACTATAGTAGCTAATGCAAGCGACCCTGATAATGATAATTTAACATACACAATCAATGATTCAAGATTTGTACGGGATAATTATATATTCGTATGGCAAACAAAAATTGGAGATGGTGGAATTTATAACGTAGAAATAACAGTTAGTGATGGTATAAATGAAATTAAAGATGAATTAAAAGTAACGGTTCTACATATTAATTATGGCGATGTTAATTCTGATGGAAAAGTGAATATATTGGATATTGTAAAGACAATAAATCATATAATTGGCAGAAGTAATATTACTAATACAACACAATTAAAAGCTGCTGATGTAGATTTTAATGAAGGAATAACATCAAATGATGTAGTTATAATTGTTGAATATATTTTGGGAAGAGTTAAAGTATTACCATATAAACCTGAATCATCAGTAATAAATAACCAATATTCTCCTAATCTTATGACTAAGAGTATAGATGTTAAATATGCAAATAATAATTTAGTTGCAGATGTTTCAATTAAAAATATTGGAAATGGGATATTTTATGAAGAAATAAATAATACGATTATTTTGGCTAAAGATGATAAAGAGAATATAGTAATTAACAAAAAAGAAAATTTAAAACTAAATTCCGGAGAATCTAAAGTTCTTACTTATACTTATGATAATATTTCTAATGGATCATATAAGATAAACATAAAAATAGATTCAAAATCAGAAGCTATAGAAAGCAATAAGAATGATAATTCAAAAGAGATGATATTTGAAATATAAAACTGAGATGTTATATATGACTTTAAATTTCTTTTCCTTCTTATAAAATTTCAACAATAAAGTAATAATCCTTCTTTCTCTAAACTTATTAATCTGCTTAACAAATATTTAACTTATTTCCTTATCAGGAAATATAATTTATAAATATTTCGTTACTAGAGGATAAAGACATATTATTACAATAAACCAAAAGCTTTATATAGTAATGTTGCATTATTACAACATATGTTGCATAAAAACAACTATTTAGAACTTATTGAATTGCTCAGGAAAGAGCCACAGCATATTAGGAAGATAGCAAATACACTTAACTTAATACCATCAACAGTTATGAGGGCATTGAAAGAATTGCAAAAGAAAGGAATTGTAAATTACAATAAAGAGGGGAAGAACAATAAATATTTTCTAAAAGAAACACCTGAGGCACAGATATATATTTATATAACTGAATATTACAAGCTATTAAAGATCTTACAAAATACATTATTAAGAGGGATCATAAAAGAACTTATTGATTCTACTAATGGTGAGCTTATAATTCTTTATGGAAGTTATGCAAAAGGCACCGCAACAGCTAGAAGCGATATAGATATTTATGTAGAAACCAAAGATCAAAAACTCAAACAAAAATTACAAAAAATATCTGAAAAAATTAGTATTGATATTGGTGAAATAGACAGCAAATCTATGTTGGGAAAAGAGATAATTAAAAACCATATAATAATACAAAATCCAGAAAGGTTCTATGGGATAATAAAATGAGGAAAATACAATTCATTGAGCAATTAATCAAGGAGGAAAAGATAAAAATAGTTGAACCAAGTAAAGAAATAAGCATTTCATATAATGAAAAATCTAAAAATTCTTTAAAGGCTGCAAAAGTATTACTAGAACAAGAATTATATGCAGAAGCCATATCAATGGCTTATTATGCAATGTACCATAAAACAACATCCTTATTTTATCTTACTGGTATAAAATGTGAAAACCATTCTGCTACAATTATATTGTTAAAAGAATTGTTTAAGTTAAATAACAAAGAAATATCCACAGCGAAAAAGGAAAGAGTTGATAAGCAATATTACACAACATTTACAATAAATAAAGATCAAGTTGCAGAATCCATACAAATTGCAGAGAAATTTATTAATGAAATTGACTTATTTGTGGATAAAATGACTAATCAAGAAAGAGATAAATTTAGATCCATATTTAAAAACATTTACTTTGAATAGTGCTTCAATTGCTCCTAGTACAGGTTGTTCTGGAAGTATTTGTCAAAAAACAGATACTGTTTCATTAACAGCAAATTATATTGGAGCTAGTGCATCAGCTAATGTGAATAATTTACAGATTGATGCAAAAGATGCTGCCACTGCAACATGTTTAGTTGATTATAGCAGTACAGCAACAGGTAACATGGATGTTTTAAAGCCGTATTTTAATAAAGGAAGCTTAACCTTTACAAATGTTTTAAGCCCTTCTACTACAATAATAACATCAGCTGATGCTGTAACTATAACTAATGATATTCCTAATAAATGCATTACGAAGCAAGTTTATGGATTTTCAGCTGGTTTAAGAGGCAATACTCCTGATAATCAACTTATTTCAACTAGTGGAAAGAGTGATACTGATACT
>DATDYQ010000009.1:0-3766 GCA_035288965.1 Candidatus Nanoarchaeia archaeon | reverse complement strand
TGTGCAGTTGGTCATCTATTTGGATTAGCTGAAAAAGAAAAGAAAGGTTGGACATATCCCGTCTATGATGTAGAATGGAAACCAAGTTACATAAATTCTAAATCATCTAAATTCACAAAAAAATATTATGATACTATTAAAAAAACATCAAAAGATGCCAAAGAATTTTATTTGGCAACAGATAAAGATATAGAAGGAGAATTACTAGGCTATAATATTTTAAGATATATTTGTAATGTAAAAGATGCTAAAAGAATGGAATTCTCAACATTAACAAAAGATGATTTAATAAAATCTTTTAAAGAAGCAAAACCTCATGTTGATTTTCCATTAATAGAAGCAGGAGAAACAAGACATATTCTTGACTGGATTCATGGGATCAATACCAGCCGCGCATTAACATTATCGATAAAAAACGCAACTAAACAATATAAATTATTATCAACCGGAAGAGTTCAAGGTCCAACTTTAAAATTAATCGTTGATAAAGAAAAAGAAATTAAAGCTTTTATCCCGGTTCCTTATTGGGAAATAGAAGCCGATTTAGAAGAAAAAGAAGAAAAGTTTATTGCTTATCATGAACAAGGTAAATTTGAAGATAAAGAAAATGCAGAAAACATATTTAATAAAGTAAATGCAGCAAAAAAAGCTAAAATTATTAAAGTTTCAAGATCACAATTTAAACAAACTCCCCCAGCTCCCTTTGATTTAACTTCATTGCAAACAGAAGCTTATAGAAATTTCCGAATTCAACCTAGTCGTACTTTAGAAATTGCCCAATCACTTTATTTAGCTGCATTAATCAGTTATCCAAGAACATCATCTCAACAATTACCTCCTGCTTTAAATTATAAAAAAATAATTAAAGATTTATCTAAACAAGAAAATTATAAAGAATTATGTAATGAATTACTAAAAGAAAAATTAAATCCGAATAATGGTAAGAAAACAGATCCTGCTCACCCAGCTATTCATCCAACAGGAGAACTTCCCGAAACATTATCAGAAGAAGAACAAGAATTATATGATTTAATCGTTAGAAGAACACTAGCAGCATTTGCAAAAGAAGCAACAAGAGAAACAATGACAGTTGATATTGATATTAACAAAGAAATATTTATTTCTAAAGGTACTAGAACTGTAGATAAAGGATGGCATAAATTTTATGGTAAATATGCAACATTCAAAGAAGAAACATTGCCTGATTTAAAAGAAAATAAAGAAGTAAAAGTTATTGAAACAAGATTATTATCTAAAGAAACCCAGCCTCCTAAACGTTACACTCCAGCTTCAATAATAAAATTAATGGAAACTTTAAATCTTGGAACAAAAGCAACTCGTTCTTCTATAGTTGAAACTCTTTATTCTAGACATTATATAAAAGAAACTTCTCTTGAAGCAACTAATCTTGGAATTAAAACAATAGAAACTTTGGAGAAATATTGTCCTGAAATTATTGATGTAGCTTTAACTGAACATTTTGAAGAGGAAATGAATGAAATCCAAGAACAAAAGAAGAAAAGTTTAGAAGTTATAGCTGAAGCAAAAGAAACTTTAAATAAAATATTTACACATTTCAAGGAAAATGAACATAACATCGGCTTGGCTTTATCAGAAGCTGTAAATCAAACTAGAGATGATTATCAAATTGTAGGAAAATGTGACAAATGCAAAGAAGGAGACTTAAGAATAATGTTTTCTAAAAGATTTAAATCATATTTTATTGCATGTTCAAAATATCCAGATTGTAAAAATACATTTTCTATGCCTAAAAATGGACTTGCTAAGCCAACTGGAACTGTCTGCCCTGAATGCGGGTTTCCTGTAATTAAAATAATAAGAAAAGGTAAAAGACCTTATGATTATTGTATAAATAAAAATTGTAAATTAAAAGAAGAGTGGGCTAAGCAGCAATTAAATTCTGAATAACATTAAATATATGGAATTCTCATTGGTTCAGGAACTAATCCTATTCTAACCAGTTCTCTATATTCCACATCAAATTTCTTAACATCTTTAGGAGACATTTTTTTTAAAAGACACCTGCTATTCAATCCATTAAAAACAGTATCTCTTTCAGCCCTTACAAAATTCTTAGATACCAATAACATTTGACGATTTTCATTATAACATCTATTAAAAACTAAATATTGTTCAACTGTTTTTTTATCATCATCTGAATCAATATATACCTCCATTGCATCTACAGTTACTTTAACACTATCGGGTCCAGATTTCCAAGAATATAAGTTAGGATGAACTATAGCTATCATTCTAGGGCCATAAACATCATAATCTTTAGGTTTATCATCTTTATTAGCACATCCACCATATACAACTGCTGCTGCAGCTACAAATACACCAAGCCTCTTTTCTAATGACATTTATAGAAAATATCTTTTAGAACATAGTTATAAGTCTTTTCATATTCTTCTTAATCCTTTATCATCAATATCAAAATAAAACTCCTCTTTAATTGGCTTCCAAATTACACATTTTCTTTTATTTGCTTTAATTAACTCAATTAACATATCACTTCCTTCCAATATCTTTCCACCCAACATTCTAACTCCATCGTTCATATCAGAATAAACTTGATTAGTTACTAATACAGGAATATACTTGCTAATATCTTTTAATATTCTAACTTGGCTTATTAACATAGAATTAGCTAAAGAACTATGATTTCTCACCAATTTCCTATAATGAATTCCTATACTATCAACAATTAATAATGAAGCTTTGCTATCTTTAACTAAATTAAACAACATCTTTATCTTTTCCTGCTGATCTTTAAAATTATCTGCTTTTAATCTTATTATATTATCTAGATTTTTATCTATATTATTATTCATCTGATTTAATCTGTCTAAATTAAATCCATTTTCAGTATCTAGATAAACAACTTTATTCTTATAAGATTCTTCATTAGCTTTCATTAAGCATAATGTTGTTTTGCCGCTTGCTCCAGGGCCATAAACTGTAGTTAATCCTTTAATTTCTATCATAATAATATTAAGTTAATTAGTTTTATAAGGTTATTGATAAAAGAAAAAAGAATTACTAATTTACATCTGTAACTAAATACATTTTTACAGGATCAGGTATTCCTACAATAGAAAGCTTTTCCTTTAATTTTAATATATCCTCATATGGCTTTATTTCTTCTACCTTTCCACCTTCTTCACTTAAATAAATTGTATTTACTATTCTTTTTCCTACAACTGCACCATCAACACCATTAACCTCATTGTTTAATATAATAACTTCTAAGCCATTCTCTCCTAAAATTGGAAGATTTTCTAAATCTGAAAAAGATTCTATGCCGTCACTTATCTTTTCTTTATATTTTAAATTACTTCCACATTCACTACAAAATTTCTTTCCTTCAGTATTTGGGACATTATCTTTTTTACAAATATCTCTAATTTTTTCCCCATATCTTGCTCCAAAAGTTTCCATAATCTTATCTTTTTTTAACATTGCTCCTATATACACAACAGCTGCATAATCTACCATTTTATACCCCCTATAACTATATTCTATAGAATATACATTAGAAAACCTTTTAAACCTATTGATTAGCCAATCTTAAAGCTTCTTCACATGTTTCTTCTAAACTATCTTTAATATCTTTATTAGGGATATCCATTAATAAATCATATCTTAAAGTATCTAATTCTGAAAACTTTCCATCACTCCCAATACAAAAACGAATTGATTTGTCATATTTATAAGCTGTTGACCAATCTCCTAATTCTTTTCT
>DATDYQ010000008.1:0-2961 GCA_035288965.1 Candidatus Nanoarchaeia archaeon | reverse complement strand
TTAGACATGAATCCACAATTTATTGGAAAAGCTTTTGATGAAGCTGGTTTAGAGCTAGAAAAGTATTGTGAATATAATCTAAAAGATTCTGAGCTAACATTAAAAATAGCAGAAAAAATATTGCCTAATCTAGAAGAGATTGCCAGATTAATAAATACAACTATATTTGATGTTTGCAGAATGCCTTATTCAGGATTAGTTGAAACTTATTTAATGAAAAGGGCAAAGGAATTTGATGAAATTTTTCCAAACAAACCAGGAAAAGATATGGAAGCGATAAGAAGGATGAATAGTTATCAAGGAGCTTTTATCTTTAATCCAATTCCAGGATTGCACAAGAATATTGTTGTTTTTGATTTTCAATCTTTGTATCCAAGCATTATAGTTGCGCATAATATTGATCCAAGCACATTAACAAATAAAGATGAAGGTTATAAAACTCCTGAGATATTATTAGAAACTGGAGAGAAAATAAGACATAGATTTAGCTCAAATGCTGAAGGATTAATTCCAAGTGTGATAAGAGATATAATAACAAGAAGAGTGAGAGTAAAAGAGATGTTAAAAAGTGATAAATTAAATCCTGTATTGCAAGCTAGAAGTTATGCTTTAAAGACATTAGCGAATTCAACTTATGGATATTATGCTTATTTTGGAGCAAGATGGTATTGCAGAGAATGTGCGGAGAGTATTACTTCTTTTGGAAGATTTTATATTCAAAGTTTAATTGAAAGAGCACAAAAAGAAGGTTTTAATGTTATTTATGGAGATACTGATGCTTTATTTATTGCCTTACAAGATAAAACAAAAGAAGAAGCTTTAGTTTTTCTTGAGCAAGTTAATAGAGAATTACCTTCTTTAATGGAACTTGATTTAGAAGATTTTTATCCAAGAGGAATTTTTGTTTCTAAAAGAGGTGAAAGGGGTGGAGCAAAAAAAAAGTATGCTTTAATTTCTGAAGATGGAAGAATAAAAGTTAGAGGTTTTGAAACTATAAGGAGAGATTGGAGCACGATTGCTAGAGAAGTACAAAAGGAAGTTATTAACATTATATTAATAGAAGATGATCCTGAAAAAGCTTACAAATATGTTTTCAATATAATAAAAGACGTTAGAGAGAAGAAAATTGATTTAAATAAAATGATAATTCAAACTGTATTAAAAAAAGGTATTGATAGTTATGATTTAGAAGGACCACATGTTATAATAGCAAAAAAAATGAGGGATCAAGGAATTCCTGTGCAAACTGGAAGTGTGATTAGCTATATTGTTACAGAAGGAAAAGGAAGAGTAAGAGATAAAGCTATGTTGCCTGATGAAGCTAGTAATTATGATGCTGACTATTATATTAATAATCAAATAATTCCTGCTGTTGAAACCATATTTGATGCTATAGGTTATAGTGCAAGTGAATTATTAACTGGAAAAAAACAGACTGATCTTGGAAGTTTTTTCTAAATATGCTAAATGAAATTAAGTTTTAATGAAGTAATGTCAAAATAAAATTTATTCTGAATTAAAATCTTGCCACATATTGTTATCTTTATCTAAATAAACTGAGTGTCCACTGTTTTGACAAACTGGAAGATATGGTTCTTTGGTCTCATGATCAATAGGCAATTTTTTTATTTCATCAGAAGAAATTCTATAAATTCTACCACCAGTCCTTAATTGTTTAACTTCATGTTTTACACCTAATCTATCTAAAATAGAATCAATAGCTGGAAATTCTGAGGCATTTCCACTAGGTAATATTCTGATATAATTTTGTTCTTTAGGCATAAAAATGTTACTTAATAGTGGTATATAAAGCTTCCGGTATTTTACCATCTATAAACCTAGTTATCGTGAAATGGGAATATGTGACTTGATAAAAACACACATAATCATATCATTTATAGAAAGTTATAAAAACTTTGCTTTTCAATTTTATTTTATGGATTTAGAAAAATATAACTTACAAATAGAAGCTGGAAGAATAGCATCATGGATTAGAGATTATGCAAGAAATATTGTTAAAGTTGATGCTTCATTATTAGAATGTACAGAATTAATAGAAAGTAAAATTCAAGAGATGGGAGCAAAAATTGCTTTTCCAAATGATATGTCAATAAATTCGATGGCAGCCCATTATTCTGCGTTATTAAATGATACAACTAAATTTCAAGAAAATGATTTAATAAAAGTTGATATTGGAGTTCATATTCAAGGACATGTTGTAGATACAGCGTTAACAATAAAATTAGGAAATAATAATAAAGAATTAGTAAAAGCAAGTGAAGATGCATTAAAAGAAGCTATAAAATTAGCAACTCCCGGAAGAAAATTAAAAGAAATTGGAGAAGTTATTAATAATGCGATAGAAAATGCTGGATTTAATTCAATAAAAAATTTATCTGGACATGGAATAGGACATTATTTGATTCATACAAAGCCAACTGTTCCTAATTTTAATAATAAAGATAATACGGAATTATATGAAGGACAAATTATTGCAATTGAACCTTTTGCATCAACTGGAGTTGGATTAGTAACAGAAGGAAAGCCAAGTGAGATTTATGCTTTATTAGTCAAAAAACAAGTTAGAGATCAAACGGCAAGAAATGTTTTAAGTTTTATTGAAAAAGAATACAATACATTGCCATTTGCAAAAAGATGGTTGGCTAAACATTTTAATACATTACAATTAGGATTGGCTTTAAATAATTTAGAAAGAGAAGGAATAATAAAACAGTATGCACAATTACCTGAAAAATCTAAAGGTTTGGTAAGTCAAGCCGAACATACAATATTAGTTTTAGATAAACCCAAAGTTTTAACAGAAGAAAATGAAGATTGAAAAGAAAGTTTGGCCTGAATTTTTTCAAGAGATTTTAGATGGCAATAAAACATTTGAATTAAGATTAAATGATTTTGAATGCAATCAAGGAGATATTCTAATCTTAAAAGAATGGGATCCGA
>DATDYQ010000007.1:0-8061 GCA_035288965.1 Candidatus Nanoarchaeia archaeon | reverse complement strand
ATTATTCTCGCTCCATCATTTATATAAATATATTTAGCTGGAGTTATAGTTCCAGTTGTTATTGTTTCTGTAGTTTCAATAGGTGCAACAACTCCAGAACTTACTTCTTTAACATTCTCTAAAGAATAACTAACATCATTTAATGAATAATAAACAAACTCATTATTTTCAAATGCATATGGAATTGCTTTCAAGGTTTTTAAATTTCCAATATCTGGACTGTAATTTATCTCCATTATCTTGCTTTCAAATGCATTAATATAATTTTCAGAGTAAATTTGATTATTTCCATTATCTCCAATTATTGTAAATCTTAATTTAACTGGATTACTTGTTTTGCTTTCAACTAAAATATTTAATTTATTTCCATCTTTAGTTACATCTTTAATATTAAATTCATAATTATCAAGTACAGCATTTCCTGTAAAGAAATCTCCAATTCCTTGTAATATCTCACCAAATCCAAAGCTTGCACCACCACTTCCTAAAACGTCTCCTATTGTATTAAATCTATTATCTAAAGCTAAATCCAATCCATTTTTATTTGGGGCTAAAATATTTGGGGCAGTACAATCAACAGTTCCTGCTCCGTCTTCTTCCTCTTGCAATAAATTTCCATCGGTTCCATAAATATATCTTGTAGCTTTGTAAGCATTATTTGTCATATCATACTCTATTTTCTTATATCTCGCTCCACCTCCATCATAATAATATTTGCTGCACTTTCCATCATTATAATTAACTTGAATTAAATTACTATTGAAATCATAATACATATTCATTATTTTACTATTATCTTCCTTAACTTTCCCAACAACATTTCCATTGTCATCATAACTGAAAAACCAATCTCCATATTCTGTATCTTCTCCAGAATTTTTCCCGGAAAACGTAAGCTTATTATTTTTACCGCTAGGATCATAACTAAACATTCTTACATTTCCATCATGAGTAGCCTGTATAATATTGCCAACTTCATCATAATCATAATTAAAATCTCCATAATATTTAGCTTGGCTTGTTGTTACTGTATCTAATCTATAATTAGTATCATAATTAAAATTTCCAAGATTAACTCTATTAGCTATATCAAGACCATCATAAACTTTATTTATATTTCCAACACTATCATATTCATAAAATCTTTTTATTAAATCTTTGGGAATATTATTAAGCTTTCCACTAACCTTGCTTGTCTGTAAAAATAATCTATTATCATAAGTATAAGAATTTGATACTCCATTTGGATAAGCAATATTATTTAAAGTTCCATCATCATTATAGCTATAAATAACGTCTGTTCCATCTTTAACTTTTGATAATCTTCCATATTCATCATATTCATAATTAATTACTTTATTGAAAGGAACAGGATATGTTATTGAAGAAACTAATCCTTTTTTATTATATTCATATTTTATTCCGTAGTACTTCGTATTTACAGCATCAATTTTTATAGATTTAACAGCAAATGCTAACTGTCCATTTTTATTATAATAATAGCAACTTGTTCCAGCATTATCTTCTTTTACAGTTAATCTTCCTTTTGGATAATTCACCTGAGAAAAATATGAACCAATTGTACTCACACAGCCTATAGGCGCAGTATTGTAATTATCATAATAATAATTTACATCACTTATAAATTCATTCTCATTTGGATAATCGATTTTTGTAATTCTATCTGATGAATCATAAACATAATCTATTCTCTGTCCATTATGAATTTTAGCAACAATATTATTTCCTTTTCCATCGTAAACATTTTCAATAAATCCAAAATCATTGTTCTCTGTTCTTTTTAATCTTCCCAAGCTATCATAATAATTATTTGTAACTTGATGTTTGGCATTTATCACCTTTACAACATTTCCCATAATATTATATTCATTTACATTGAATGTTCCGTCATAATTCTCGCTTAATCTTAATCTTCCAAATTTATCGGTATAAGCTTTTAATGATCCTCCTCCTTCATTTGTTGTTGTAGTCATAAAGTATTGTCCTTCATCATTATAATCTTCATAACTATTTGTTGTTTTCAATGTTGTTCCAACTGCTTGGACATCTTTGACTCTCAACAAAGGATCATCATAATAAGCTGTTGTTGATTTTGGAACGTTTGTTGGTATTTGTTGATTTACTGGGAAATCATCTGCACCATTAATTGTTATCGAAGCTTCGCTTTGTAATCCGACATCATTATATCTTAGATGACTGAATAATTTATTGGTATTTCCAGATTCTAATTTCAATGAATTTCCAAAACCATCAAAATAACTTACGCTATTTATTGTATTAATTCCATCTAAATCTTCAATAACTTGTATGCTATTCAAGTTAGTTGGAGAAATTGTAGTTGCATAATTATATGTAATGTCTTTGTTTCCTCCTAAAGGATTAATATCATTATTTACAGCATCATATTGGTTAGTTACTTTAGTTAACCTTCCTAAAACATCATATCTATAACTTGTTATTTCATTATTCAATCCAACATTTTCTATTAAATTTCCTTTATCATCATAATGACTCTTTGTTCTCTGTCCAATATTATTTTCAACACAAGTTAGTACAGAATGTAATAAACCGTTATTGCTAATAGAATTATCACATTCATTTGTATTCGTTCCATAATAATATTTTGTTATAGCTCCCGGAACTGTACCCCCATTATTACTAAGCTCTCTATCTGGTTCTGTTACTTGTATTAAATTCCCATAAATATCATAATTATAAGTTGTTCTTAATATCTTATCGGGAGGTAAATTAAACAAATGATCTCCATCATCAATCCATGCAACACTCGCACTTGGATAAATTTTTCCATTATAATTATTATATTCTGTTGTTGTTAAAGAATAAAGTAAATCTCCACTTGGTCCTGGATTAAAGTTTCCATTATGATCTGTATCATCATAAACAGCAGTAGAATAAACTTCGCTTAGCATATTCTTTGCTTTCATATTTAATGGATCACTATTATAAATTTCAAATGCATATTTAATTTGAGTAAATCTTCCTTCATTATCATTGCCTTTTTCATAAGTTAAATTTGGTAATCCATTTAATTTATTGTAATCTTTAAAGTAAGTTTCAGTTTGCACTCCATCCAATGTTGTTTTCAAATAATCTTGCGTAACCCATCCATAACTCATTTCTTTATCCCCTACCCAACTACACCCTATTTCTGGTTTACATTGTTGTTCATCTAAATTTCCGCATGATAATGCTTTTCCTACACATTTATTATAATTTGAAGTATCCCAGATACATGCATCGATATTAGTGAGAGGAACATACTGTGGTGCATCACATGTAGCTTTATCAATTATACTTTCGCAACCGATGGGTGCTGCTTCTACAATATCATCAAAAGGTGTGGCTGGGTTATATTGGCATCCAAAGTTATCTAAAAAACATCCAGCATAACAATAATCATCAACACATTTACTGGAGTCATCAGGATCAGGTGTAATACATTGATTATTAATATTTTTTACTGGGAATGCTCTTGTTGCGCATGAACTTACTTTTCCCTGGCATGGGCTTGTAAATTCCCAATCACCATAAGTTCCATTATTAAATACATCATTAAATCTCCATCCATATTCATTAAGTTTAACAACATTTCCAGTTGAACTAATATATTCTTCTTTTACTTTTTGTCCAATTTTCCAATCGCTTACATTATGAATATTTCCATAAACATCAAGATATTTATCACTATTTGGAATATCCTTTAATGTTCTAAATGTAGTCACTATTTTTCCATAACTATTTACAGGCAATACTTTAGTTACTTTTCCATAAGCAACATAGTTTTTCTCATTAACGCCAATTCTTGAAAATACTCCACTAACACCTTTAAATCTAACTGGTTTAGCAGAAATAACGCCTTCATCATAACTGAATGTTGTTATTTTCTCAGTATCTATTCCGTTATTTTCTTTAATTGCTTTTACTCTTATTCCTCCCCCTGGAGTCCCGACTGAATAAGTTGGAGCTCCTGGAATGTCTTTTGGTAGATAATTATATTTATCAACTTCATATTCATAACTAACGCTTCCCTTCATTGGATAAATTATTTTTGTTAAACTCCATGCTCTAGCATTATCATTGGCCTCATTATTATCTGTTATATAATTGCCGCCACCAGTCCATATTCTTTTATTATAGTTTGTAGTTTCTCCATTATAAAATCCCCACCAATCAAGTGCATATAATTCTAATACTGGATTAAATCCATATTCAAATTTTGTTTCAGGTAGTTCAGTTGTCGTATCATAACCTACTTTCTTAACTCCAAGTAATGTAAGTTTTCCATCTCCATATTTAACTAATTCTTCACTTGAAAATCTATTAGCGTATCTAAAATTAACACTTCTCAAAAAAGTGTCGGGGGTGCCTGGAATATTCTTTTTGTAAACATCAATTCTATCTAATTTTCTCGCAAGGTTGCTGTCACTATAATCTCCTTGATATTCTGTTTTCTTTAAATCATATCTTGAAGATTTTACAAAACTAGCATAATGTGTTGGTGTTTCTATCTTATCTAAATATGTAAAATTCACCTGACTTCTAACTTTGCTATAAGTAACATAATTGTAATTGTTTGTTAATGGTGCTGAATTGTAAAATTCGCAGTCTAAAAAATTATAATTTTGAGGATCATTCCAGAACCAAACCATCTTACAATCAAGATAATCTCCAGGTGGTCCTCTTCCACATGTAGCTTTATCATTTAAGTATTTTCTACAATCCTTATCATTTTGGGCATTATTCCCAATGCAAAAGAAATGGTCTTGATAGTTTGGATTATTTATATCATTTTCATTAAATGGATGATCATATAATGATTGTTTACAGCTCGGAGTTAACTCAACTCCTTCTTGACCTTCTTTATTATATCCCGTAATTCTCTCTGTACTTTCAAAAGTTTCGCTCGGAAAATTTGGTTGATTAAGGTAATTTGTAGCCTTTTCATCTTCATAACTAATCTTAACCCAACTTCCACTATCCCCCGAACTTAATCCTGCAATTCCATCATCATCAGCATAATCGCTTCCTAAAATTTCAGTTAAATACCAAGCATTTGCATATCTATCTTTAGCTTCATAAACAGTTTGTGCTTCAATTTGATTTTTATAAATTTTCGATTTTGGCGGATAACCATATTGATCATCACCACATCCTGGTTGAACCTGCCAAGGATCTCCAGTAGCAGGCAGTTGTGGAATGTTAATATTTCCTATTGGACCAAGAGATCCTCTATACAAATTAATTTTACTCTCTATAACATCTTCAGTTAATCCATCATCTAAACCTTTTACTTGTACAATCTTCGGTCCAGGTTTTACACATCCAGCTTGACTTTCATCATTATCATAATAGTTAGTACAACCTCCATCTTTCGGATAATCTACACATCCATCTCCATCATCATCTATCCCATTATCACATTTTGGTATAACTCCGCATTGTTGAAGACTACATTCATATCCAGTTCCACTACATCTCGTTGGACTTAAACATCCATTTTGTCCAGGATAACATTTTATCTCTCCAACACATTCTGATCCTGTATCTCCGCCAGAACAAGTTCTAGTTGTATCTCTTTTAGTATAAACATATCTATGTATATTTGTACTTTGGGCTGATATAACTTTATCAAAAATATATTTTGTTCCATCCTCTGTTGTAATAATCCATTTTTTTATTCCCCCATCATATGGAAAATTAGTAGTTCTTCCATCTGCGCTCCATAAATTATTATTTTTATCATAATACTCAATTTTCCATGGTTTCCATGATTGCATATGTGGAATCCATTTTCCATATGTTGGACTATTCATATTATTATCATTATCAAAAACTAACTTTCCACCTCCACCTTGAAATGTAACAAAAAAAGAGTCTTGTGCACCTTCATCATTTCTTGTAGCTCCAGAAGGTAATGAATTAAACATTCCATATAATCCATCATCAGCCTCATTATTTATTGCTCTTGTTATAGCTCCTACTCCTAAATTCCATCCTAACCCAACCCATGAAGCTTCATCATCTACTCTAATTCCTGAAGAATAAGTTAAAGATAAAGGAACATCTAAACTTCTTCCAGGCACATTTAACAAAGGTAAATTTAAATTTAAATCTCCAGTATACAAATCTTGCTCATTACTTTTAACAACATCAAAACTTGAAACACTAGGCTCAGCATCTTTCACATTATTCCCGCCATTAACAAAGCCTAAACTAACTAAAAAAATTACAATTAGAATTATTATTCTATTTTTCATCCTCTTTTTCTATTTTTAACAAATAATTGAACTATAAAAACCTTTTCATGAATAACTTTAAAAGATTTTCTATATTATTTATATTATGAGAAGATTAACTAAACTATTATTGACATCATTAACTACTTTACTTATTGGTTGTTCAATTCAAAAACAAAAAATTCCAGAACCAATAACTATTCCTCTTGCTCAGTACACAACACTTCCATTAAAAAATCATTCTCTTCCGAAATTATTCAGATATGAACAAGCTGAAATAATTAGTCCAGATTCTTCTGGTCCTTATCTTTCAATAACACTTTCTTCCATAGAATTTCCAAATCATCCAAGCATAATCAAAAAGTTTGAAGGAATTTGTATTGATATTAATCATTTTAGGCAAACATCTAATCTAGATTTAAAAGATGTTAAAAATAGAATTTCGTTCAGAAATTCTCTTGCTTTAGAATATGGATTTAATATCAATGAATTTGATGTTTTATTAGATATTTTGATGTTGAAGGAAGAAGATTTAAATTTTAGCAATCCCGCTGAAATAGATTCAACATTTACAAGACTCCAAAGAGAAAGATTTAATCCTTATTCAATATTATATATATTCATTAATGATCAATTAAAAGAAGATATGTTTATTGTTCCTGCAAATAATGATGCTGATTCTTTAGCAAGTGATATTTATAATCTTCATTTTGGAAAAAATCCCTTGCTGCCTTATTCTCCCAGATTCTCTTCTCTATTTCAAGGCAATTATAGAAAACTAACAAAACTTATCTTAGAAGATAAATTTGAATATAATAATCTATTTATTATTCATAGCAAGAAAAAAACAAGTGATATGGTTAAACAATTAATAGATAATCAAAGTAATTCTCCATTTGATTCAAATGAAATGAATTCATTTTTATTAGGTCATAGATTAGTTGATAAATCAGGATTGGTAAATGAAAGGTTTATAAGAATTGGAGAAGAAAAAACGAACAAGGTTTATGAATTAATAGAATATTATTCTACTTCTACTCCTGGAGTTTATGTTCGCATGTCTACCCAAGGACTAAAGCACAATAATTTATTAACTACTATAAAATAATTACAAAACAAAACATTTATAAATAACCTATATTCTAGAGAATATACTTTAAAATGAAAAAAAGTGCATATATTATTGCTGTAGGATTACTTGCTTTGACAGGACTAACTAGTCTTGCAACAAAGCAATATGGTCCAAAAGAAGCTCAAAAAATATCAAAATCCGAAAGTATAACGAGAGATTCATTAAACAGAGCTTTTTGTAGACTAGAATCTTCAAAGGAAGAACTAGAAAAAGTTTATCATCAAGATTATGATAGTAATTCAAGATTACAACTAGCAGATATATTAAAACAGCAAGCTAGAATATATAGAACTTTTTCAGAAAATCCTAGTTTACTCCCAGAAGGATTAGATGTTTTAGATTCATCAGAAATGGAAAGGGCAAAATTGATAGAATTACTAAACAAAATAGAAGATAAAGAATCTAATACTCGTCTATATGAATTAACGCTAAATCCTAAAGAAACTTTAGTTTGGGCTCAATTTATATATGATCCTAATAAAAAATTTGATTCAGATGTAAGAATTATTGAAGCATTGGTTGATTTGTATCATACAACAAATGATAAAACTTATGTAGATCAAATTGATATATCTTTAGAACAACTAAAAAAAGAAGCTTCAACTAAAAGAGAAGAAGAAAAAGCTGCTGATTATCTAAGAATTTGGAGAA
>DATDYQ010000006.1:0-8342 GCA_035288965.1 Candidatus Nanoarchaeia archaeon | reverse complement strand
CAATGTGGTTCTTTTTTATATTTTGTAGTTTTTGGATACCATAAAGTTCCATCACCATCAAAAAATATAATTTTTTTCATTTTAATAAATAATATTGTTTTTCATATAAATGTTCCTAATTAATAATATTTAAATATCTATTTATTATATCACTTTTATGGAAGAGATAGATTATTCTAAACCATTTTCTGTAAAGGTAGTTCAGGATTGTAGAAGAGAATATGGCAAACATGGAAAGTTAGATGGGTGGTATGGTGTTTGTTTGGGATTGTATTTACGTTATGATATAACAAAAAAAGCTAAGAATGTAGAAGAAGGAAATCCATTAATTTTAACTGACTGTGGAGATTATATCTGGGGAATTGAGTGTTGGTGGGATCCTAATCCAAGTGAGCATTTAGATGTTCCATTGGATTTAGAGAAAAGAGTTTTAGAAGCTCATAAAGAAAAATTAAGAAAAGAATTTGGGATGGATGATTGATAATATTTAAATATCTATCCCACTTATCATTTTAGGGGTAATTAATATGGCAAAGAAACTTATTGGTGAAATAACACATTTTTATCCGAGAATAAGTGTGGCTGTTGTTAACTTGAAATCAGCTATAAAGGTAGGTGATAAAATAGGAATAGAAGGACATGGAAATAGTTTTGAGCAGGAAGTTGAGTCAATGCAGTTAGATATGAAACCAATAAAAGAAGCAAAGGCTAAACAGGAAATTGCAATTAAAGTGAATGGGGAAGTAAAACCTAAAGATCAAATATTTAAATTAGCCTGAATAAAGCAAGTAATCTAGCATACCAAGGAACATTACTTATATTAACACTATATTGATATTTTTGTGAATATGGTCTATTAAACTCATCTTCATATTCTAAATCTACAGTTATTGGTCTATTAATGAAATGTTTGCTGTTTAATGAAACTATGATATCTTTTGAACCTTTTAATTCTTCTATAACCAAAGATTGTTGTCCTGTGATTTTTAGTTTAAGATTTTTTACCTTAACATCTGATGTAAGAACAAATGATAGCTCAAAATCTTCATTATACAATAAATTTTCTTGATATTCTATAGAAGTTATTTTTATATTTGGCTGATCATAAACTTTTAAATGAAGATAATTATTAACATTAATATTGTTATTCTTTGCATTTACAACCAAGGTAGATGATGATTTGTTTGTTAATGGAAGATTAAATGTTAAATCTACATCTTGATTAAGAAAAACGTTTGCTTTTTGACAGTTAGATAATAAGCAAACATCTAGGCTATTTATATCTTGATTTCCAAGATTGCTAAGTTTACAATTAACCTGGGCTGTTTCTATGGCATAATAATATTGTTTAGATAAAGAACATCTTAATAAAAGAGATTCTGAATATGTGTTAGCATCATTTGAAACTATTTCATTTATAGAAGCTTGAGCATCATCTAAAGTTATTTTTTTATATTTTGATGCATATTGTAGTGTTGTTGATGATTTAGAACCGAATGTATCAATTACTTCTATTTCAGAAGTGTAAAGAAAATTATTGTTTAAAGAACCTGGAGTTTTTGTTATCCAGAATAAATTTTTCTTTTCTCTTGGTTTTAAAAATATTTGTTTTTCATTTTTCTCTGTAAGTTCTGGAGCTTTTGTTATTATCAATGAAGTTGAAACATAAAAGTCATAAGGGTTTTCTATTGTAACCTCGATTGGAACATAACTTCCAGGACCGACTTCATCTTCTAATAAATTAATTTGAATATTAAAAATTGGGGCAATATCACTACCTGCTGAATTAACCTTTGTTGATAACTCTAATTCTTGCGGGTTAACTTCTATTCCTAGAGATTTCCATGAATATTTTGCAGAATAGGTTGCTGAATCCAAAGAGTCAGATAGTTTAATGTGTGAAGGATCAATCCAGCCATATTGACCGAATGTAACATCAAATGGAACCCAACCAATATCTGGGAAGTAAACTTCTGCCCATCCATGATTTCCAAAATTATAGCCAACATTCGAATAAACCATTCCTGATACAAATCTAGCGGGAATACCAACTGAACGTAACATAGAAATAAATAATCCAGTCATTTCATCACAAACACCTTCTCTATTTGTATATACCCAAGAGGATTTTTGAACTGATTCTGCTGTTAAGGTATTTAAATCATATTTAATGTTTTTTTTAACCCAATCTGCTATTGAAAATGTTGCTTCAAATAAATCTTTTTTCCCCCTTACTAATTCTGCTGCTTTGTTTGAAATGTCATCATTAATATCTATTTTTTCTGTGAATTGAGTATACTCTTGTAAAGATTCATCTAAATTATTTATCGGAAAATCAGAATGTTTTATTTTTATTAAATTATTTGCTGTTTTAACATTAGCATCAATTCCAAAGGAATACGAATCATAAAGTTCGTTCCAAGTATATTTAACCTCTTTATCTTGAGATGTTTTTGCTATAGGATTTGAATTTATATCTAATAATAAAACTTCTTGTCTTTGATCTGTAATTGGGAATAAACTTAATTGAGTTGTCAAATATTCAAGTTTTGGAGATGATGTTTGTTGAATATCAATGGAAGATGAAAGTTGGAATGTTAAATCTAAAGATGAAGCTTTGTTATAATCATTAATTTGTTGTGCTAAAGAAACTTTAACTAGCAATAATAAGAATATTAACAATAACTTCTTTTTCATAGAAAGTAAGTAAAATAGATGTTATATAAATTTTCTTATTTTAAACGAAATAAAACTGTTAATCTATTAAGTTCTTTGCTTGTCATTCTGTTTTTGCCATATAAGGTAGTTGATATTTTTGTTTCTCCATCAAATCTTTGTTTTAATTTTTTACCCATATCAAAAGTAAATCTTTTTGAGCTTAAATATAAATCAATACCGAACTTTTTATTAACTACTTTAGGAATGGAAACATTCTCTTGAATTGCTTGCTCCCTTACATAGTTAATAACAGCCTCATTATATGGCCTTATCTGTAAGATAGCTTCAAAGTAATCTTTAGATCTCGAATATTTGGGCATTTGGAACTCCTGCTATTGTAATAATATTATCTTCATCTATAATTTTGTTCTTTAAAGCAAAATTTACTGCTTTTTTTCCGGCTATGTTTATATTTCTTGCTGTTTTTAATATGATTAATATTTCTTCATCAGATGCTTTTTCACCTTTGTAAAAATATTCAGATATCTTTAATTGTAATTCTTTTTCTTCAAATGTTTTGCCTATAATATCTTCATCACATATGGCAATAACTTCTTTTCCTTGATTTTTATGGATTTTTATTAGCATGTTAAATTTTAGCATGCACTGGGTTTTTTGAACCGCATGCCGAACATTTTATCATTGTAATTCTGTCTTCTTTTGTTAGTGTTGTGTCTGGTTTTTTACATACAGGACAAAGAACAAAATCATTTACATAACGTTCAATTTTACCATTTATTATAGAAGAGCTTATTTTTCTTCCCAGAACCAATCTTGGACCATCTACATTTCCAGGAGTTGCTAACTCCCTTAACAGATATTTAAGAAAATGGGCTTGGTCCCTCCGTATAGTATCGCAGATTTCTTTAAAATTTGTAATAACTGTTTTATTTCCTTGCAAATGACCACGAACTTTTGGAATCTCAAATCTTTCGGTTTTCAAACTAGACTGAGGTATTTTAGCTTGTGCCCTTTCCAACAATGAATCATAATCTTCCATAAAATTGTTTTAGAATTTGGATTTATAAAGTTATGGATTTAGTTAAATTGCTTCTTAAAATTCTCTAAAAATCTATCAAAATCTTTTGATGGTACATTTCCACCGCAAGCAAATTGATGACCGCCACCATAACCGTTAATTCCTACCAATGCTTTATTTATCTTATCAGGAAGAGGTGAATTAGAACTTCTAACACTCATTTTTATAAGTCCGTTGTTCTCTCTTCCGATAATTATTATTTTATCTCTATAACGATGAATTAGTTCATTTGATAATTCTGTGCTAAATGATGTTTTTTGATTTGGATAGATAAAAACTATAAATTTATCCTCTTTCACATATTGTAAAGCTTTTTCTAATAAAGATTCATATTCTTTATTTAATTTTGAATATCTTTTTAATAAAAATTTTCCTAGCTGTGTTGATTGCTCGGTTATTTCCAATGGAGACTCTATTTTTAGTAAAACATTTATTGATTGTTTTACGTCTTCTGTTTTACCCTTAAGATTAAAGCTTATTATTTTTATTATCTTTGCAATTTCTGATTCTAGTTTTGCTGTTGATGGATCTTTTGTTTTTAATGCCAAAGATGGAAATTCTTTATTGAAATTTTCTATAAAATCTGGAATATAATGATCATAAACGCAACCTATAGCTGCTAACCACTCATATTTTTTTGCTATTTTATATGCCCAATAAGATGTTGGCCTAGCATCTTTACTATCAAAAAATAATGGGTTAAGATAATGAACTTTTTTCCTATTTAATATTGGATGATGATCTATCCATACAATGGGTACATTCGCTTTTTCTATAAATTCTTGGGTAATATTTGCTATATCTAGTACGACTATTAAATCAGGGTAATTTTCTTCAACTTTATTTAAAAATTTCTCGTCGAGAAATGGAGCTGATTTTAGAATTATTCCTTTACCTTTATTAAAAGTTTTTCTTAAAATTAGAAAGGCTGTCGTTCCATCGCAGTCATCATCATAAAAGAACAATGGATTTTTAGAATTTTCAATAATATCTCTAATTTCTTTTAATCTATTCTCTGGAATCATGATTATTTGCCTAAGTCGTCTATAACAAGTTTAAGATTTGGTGATATTTTAATTTTTGATATCTCATTCATTTCAAAGTAGGCTACCTTTTCGATTTCTTCATTTGTCTTTTCTACTGGTTCTGTTTTTGTTGTTGCAGCTTCGTATACAATATTATTTATAGTATCATCACCATTATTGGTTGATTTATATTGGTATTCATTGAATATTTGAACAATATCTACTGGAAGACCTGTTTCTTTTAAAGCTCCATCCTTTGCTCCGATTTCCGGATCTTCATTTTCCATCAATATCTTACCTGGAAGTTTCCAAAAATCTTCTTTGAATCTCTTTACAAGGAGAATTTTATTCTCTTTCAAGATTAGACATGATGCTAACTGTTTCATATTAGAAGGAATCTGTGATGCGTGATTTTGGAATACTCCTAGTAATGATGGATAAGTTTATATTGCTTTCCATTTAATGCAGTCTTCTCATATTTGCTCTTAAACTTGGGCGAACTTTTTCAGCTCCCTTCCCTTTATTTCTAAGACCGCGTGATTTTTTAGCTGCACTAGTCAATCCTCTTAATGCTCTCTTTCTATGTTTTTGTGAAATGATCCATTTTAGATTCTTATCCGAGCTTATTACTGGATGTGATTTGTCTACCAATATCACTTCGTACCAAAAGTTTTTTCCATCTTCTGCTAAATAATAAGAATTTAGAACTTCTAGATTATGAAATGTTCTTGTTGCTCTTTCTTCAGCAATCTGTCTATAATTTTTATTAACAATTTTCTTTCTTCTTCTATGTTTTGATCTTCTACCTTTTTTTATCATTGGACGTAATCTTTTCGAACGCTTTAACCTTACCCTGGCTATAACAAAACCTTCTTTTGACTTATAACCAAGAGATCTTGCTCTATCTAATCTTGTAGGATGCTCTAATTTTAGAATAACTGGGTCTTGTCGCCACTCAATTAATCTATCCTGATTATATCTCTTGATGGTTATACTTGGTTTTTTGTATAAATCTCTTATTCTATGATACATTCCCATTTTGTTTATTGAATGAGTAAAAAGAATGATTTATAAAGTTTTCTAAACAAGTTTATTAACGTAAGATATTTAAATTTATTTGATATATCAAATTAGACAAGGGGGTATAATGATGAACGGTGCAGTAAAATTATTAATAGGGTTATTGTTGATGATGGTTGGTGTTTGGATATATCTAACTTGGAATAGAGCTTTGATCGAATTAAAGAATCTACTCTGGTTATTTGTCGGGAATTTACCAGCTTTAGTAATCTTTATAGGATTGATTGTATTCCTATTAGGAATTAGCGATATGAAAAGTTAGAAAAATCTCGTTAATTTTGATTGTGTTTTTAAATTTTTTAATAATTTACTTTTTTTATATAAATCTTCAACATCAAATTTAAATTTTTCTAAAATAAATTGCTTTGTTATGTTTAATAAATCTTCTCTAGAAGCAAATATTGTAGGTGTTGCTGAAATTGATTTTCTTGTTGCTTCTCTGCAAACAAAAACTCCTAATGGGGTGTGATATTCATCTGTAATAAATCTTAAAACTAGGATTGATGCTTGTCTTTTTTTCGAATTTAGATTTTGCAATATTGGGAGTCTTGCTGCATAATATCCCCCTATAGTATTTGAAGCGTAGGTTTTTCTGCCAAAGACATCTTCATAATCTGTTGATGTAGATGGTTTTGCTGTGTAAGCTGATGGAAGATATGTTTCAAATAATTCATAACTAAATAGCTCTGGGATTAATAGTATTATATAATAATTTCCCAGATAACAACCATAATACATCTCATAATCTTCTAAAAGTTTGTAATCTTTAATGTTCTCCATTAAGTTTTTACCCAATGTGTCATCTGCTGCAGTTATTGAAAATCTTGTCGGAACTAATCTTCGGTTTTTCTTCAAGCCGAGTGTTCCTATGGATAGTAATTGGGAGATTTGCCTTTCATCAAAATTGCTTTCTTGCAAATAAGCAATTGCATCAACTGCCTTTAAATCAGTATCATAAAAAACTTTTTCTATTTTATCTGGTATTTTCGTATTTGAGGTTAATCTTATATTTTCTAATTGGCCCCGTGGACCTATTGGCAAATTAGTCTGGTCAAAACTTATTTTAACTTTAATCTTCTTTTTTAAGTTTACTTCTATATCTGCTGGTTTAACTGACATTGCAATTTCTTGAGCAATCTTTGTGAATTTATTAATCTCATGTACATTTGTCGTAAATCTAGAATTTATTAAATTGCTTCTTAAAGTTATTATATCATTTATATTAAAATCGTTTGCTGCCCAGTAAGATTGAGCATCGTATATCCAGGGACTTTCTTTTTCTAATGGGGACAGTACTCCAACGTTTACAGAAGGATAATGTAGTTTGCTTCCAACAAAAACAGCTGGGGGAGACGAACTATTTAATTCTTTTATTTCTTTAATATTAATAGATCTTGATAGACCTTCAACTGAATGAATTGGACATTTTTTAAATGTTCTACACATATAACAAGAAATTTTCATAAGAATATTAAGTAAATAGTATATTTATCTTTTATGCTTGTACATTACAACCAAGATAACTATAACTAATGCCATTAAGACAATTAAACTTATGATAATTGGTAAAAATGTTTCTAAAGAAGGCAGTGTTCTTAATTTTGGAACTCTTGTTTTTGACTCTTTTAATATCTGCTTACAACTGTCTACAGCAGATTCTATTATATTTACAGCTTCTTGATTATTTCCAGTAGTTTGTTTTTCTTTTGCTTGATCTATTAATTCTTTAAGTTCTAAGCATTCTGAGTTCTCTTCAAATAAATCAATTGCAAATAATATTTCTACATCTAATTTTGTTAAGTTTGTTGGAATTGATGTTATATATATTAAATCAGATTCTTCTAGTTTTGGATTATAAACCGAGGCATTAACCCATATTTGATAATTCTCTTTGGTTGTTATATCTCCTGCTGAGATTGTAAGCAATGTTTCAAAAGATTGGGATGGATTTAAGGAAGAGATTGTAAGATCTTGCAAGAAAGAAGTTAATTCTATGGATGAAGTTAATGTGGATAGTTTTATGCTAGTTAAAGAAACATCTCCAGTATTCTTGAATTTAACTTTAGTATAAATTGTTGAATTTGGATTTACGGTAAGGAGAGGTGGAACTTCTATGTCTAAAGAAGCAATCTTTGTTCTAGAAGAGCTGCCACCTCCACCACTGCCGCCACCGCCAGATGATGGCACTGGTTGTGGCACTGGTACCGTATTGTTGGATGGATAAACTGTGAGATATACAACATTACTATCAACTGAGAGATAGGAATCATTTCCGGAAAAATATATCAAAGCAGAGCCGATAAAATCTAATTGCGGGTTAAGTGTTACAATTCCATTAGCATCTATTGAAACATTTATTATTGTGTCATTTCCATCTGTAAAATTATAATAGAATATTAATCTGTCATTATCGTAATCTGAAAAGTAATCAAGCAAATGAATGTTATTATTAATTGTGTTTTGTGCCCATGTTTGATTTA
>DATDYQ010000005.1:0-7348 GCA_035288965.1 Candidatus Nanoarchaeia archaeon | reverse complement strand
GAGAAGATTTTAAAATTCAGAAGGGTACTAAACTTTTAATTAGTGAAGGAAAAGAAAATATATCTATTAAACCCATCAAATTGGATGAGAGACATTTATTGATGCTTCTTAGCGAATCTTCTTTAAAAAAGATTTGGAATAATAAATATGATGAAAGGTGGGATGATGTTCTCTAAGGGGGATATTATAATAATCAACTTCCCTTTTTCTGATTTAATTAATGCAAAGAAAAGACCTATACTTGTCCTTGGTGTAAGGGGACAAGATATTATCGGATGTGCAGTAACAAGTAATCCTGAAAGTGAAGGTATTTTAATAAATAATTTCCAAGAAGGGGATCTTCCTTTTAAGAGTAAGATAAAATATTGGCAGATACATACTTTTCTGAAGGATTTAGCTATCAGAAGAATTGCAAAAATATCTAAGAATACCTATAAAGAGGTTACTGATAAAATAAATGGATTAATTAGCGCGTAGTCTTACTATGTTCTTCTCGAGAAAGCTTTATAAAGTTTTATTAATGGGAAATAATCATGGGCAGTTGGCCAAGCAGTAAGGCGATCGCCTGCAGTTAGAAGTGGTAAGCGATTATTCATGGGTGCAAATCCCATACTGCCCTTTCAAATAAAAGGAGGAATAAAATGAAAATTTGGAATATAATCTTAATATTAGTAATCTTATTGGTGTTGTTTTATTTGTTCAAAAGAGATTTATTTATGCAAATCTTTGGCTTTTTGAAGTTTACCAAGTGAAGAAATATAATCTTTTTTATATTTGAAATTGTTTTGCTTAGTTAACTTTTCTATAGCTTTACTTATTGAAGAACCGTACTGTGCAGCCTTTTTTGGACGTAAAGCAAATTCTTCTGATATGTCTAACGATAAGGCTAATTCCTGCAATATAATTTTTCTTCTGATTTCATCTACCTTTAATGTAGGATGAATAAACATTCCTTGTTTTATTATATCTTCATCTAAAAATGGTGTTCTAATATCCATATCTAAATTTAATGCTATACTTACATCTCTTGTTAAATCTCTTTGATATAAATCCTGTTTTAAACCTCGCCAACATTCTTCATGAACTTGTTTTGAATTATCATATAAATCTTGGTGACGTTGATAACCACCAAACATTTCTTCTGCGCCTAAACCAGTCAATATTACTTTAAGATTATCTTTTTTTACTTCTTTTAATGCTAAATAAGTTAAAACTCCAATTTCAATTTTAACAACATCATTTGTTTTTAAAATTTGATTAACTTGCTTTAATGATTCTTCTAGTTCTTTTAAGGATATTATTTTTACTTTATGTCTTAATTTATATTTTTTAGCTAATTTAATTGCAAACTTTAAATCTTCAGAGTCTTCTAAACCAAGAGAATAACAAGTAAAGTTAAGATTAAGGTTTTTTGCTATTATTGCAAGTAAATTTGAATCTAAACCTCCAGATAATAAAATAGCAAAATTATTCGTTGCTCTTTTTTTAATTGCCTCTGTTAAATATCTTTGTATTAATCTTATTGCTAAATGTTTATTATCAATTAAATTTTCATATTTGGTTTCTAATTTAGAAATATTATTATGCCATTCTTTTTCTGTTATTAGTCTGTTATTCTTAATGTATATTTCTGTCATTTAAAATATAACCTGCATCTTTTAATGCTTTTTTTAAGTTTTTAAATATATTTATTCCTGTTCTTACTTCACTAGGAGATCCTGCTATTGTAGATATTACTCTTCTTTTTCCATCTATTGTTGCATAAATTCCGGGATGGTTAGTACCAGTCATTTCGATATATAAATCATATTTCTTAAGAATAGGTGTTAATCTTCTAATAGCTTCTGTTCCATTTGGATTTGTGTACATTATGTTTTTTATTTTCATTAAATCTTCTTTTTCTACAATTATGCCTTTTTGTTCATATCTTTCTATATCTTCAAGAATATCTATATTTTGTGAGGTTGTATTTTTAATTTCTGTTAACAAACCTTCCAATGATTCTATAGAAGAAAATAGAGGTGTGTTGTATTCTATGCTATTCTTTTTGTCATTAATCTCTTCGAATCCTATTCTTGCCTTAGCTGTTTTTAACAATCTTAGATATAAATAATATTTAGGTGAATCCAATAAAAGCAAATCATTGTTAGTCTGCAAAATTTTTTCAGCTAGTTGTATCCCTGCTATATCTTCTAATTTTTTATACATATCATCTATTTTTTCAGTTGGATATTTGTTTGCTATTTTTATGGCTGTTTCATCTTTAATTCCAATAACTTTTAATATTTCTAATGAATAAGTTTTATCTTCTTCTGATATTCCTTTAGATATTCCTTTTTGTATTTCTTGTTTTAATGTTTTGTGTTCTTCTATTTTTTTTGGTTGATATGACATTCTCATACCTGTTATAAATTCATTAGAAAATCCTTTAGAAGATAAGGAAATAATTACCTCTTCCAATCTATTTTGTGATAAAAAATTAAGCTTTTTTATTTCTGGGATTTCTTTATTTGCGTCGTAACCAAATGGAAAATATTCCCCTAATTCTTTTATTATTGCTTTTTCCTCTGGATTTAATTTTGGATAATTTTTTGATTGTGATGAAAATATTGTTTCTCTCTCTAAAGATAATAACCTTTTTATTCTTTTATCCTTTAAATTTTTATACATGTCTTTTAGCATTTCATATAAATATGGTTTAATATCTGCTATAAACTTATCAAGGTTTAATTTAATTATTGGATGTGGTGGTGAAGAACAATAGCAATTGACTTTTACTGAATTATTATATATGAAATATGGATCGAATTGGGTATATTTATCTAAAAAAGGTTTTATTAGTCTGTCACTTTTATTTCTAATTCTTCTTATGGTATCTTTTATAGTTCTATCTTTTTCATCTGATTCAATTAAAATTTTTGCATATAACTTGAGTGTTTCTTTAACTTTTGCAAATTCTTCAATTGCTCTTGGGATTTTTTTTGCTCTAGACATAATAATATGAGAACTTATCTATTTAAAAAGATTATTAAAAAAGAAAAAGAAGTTTATTCTTCCTTTTTTCTTCTGGAAAAGATTAATTTGATGAAGAATAGTCCAACTATGATTAAGACTATGTCTCCAATTATCCAGAAGATTGTTTTTTGATCAACTTTTGAAGTTCCAGTTGTTCCGCCGGTTATAGGGGCAGTTGCGCTTCTTATGTTGACGTTTAAGTTTTTACTATCAACAACTGTGTTCCCTGCTTTTGTTGTCAATGTAAATGTTTTAGTTCCTGAGATTCCTTCTTTAGCATCTAAAGCTAAGTTTACTGTTGTTGATTTTCCAGGATCCAGGATAACTGTTTTGCTGTCTGGACTTAAACTTCCATCACTTGAAACTGCTGATATTGTTAATGTTGTTTTTTCATCTCCATTGTTTGTTATTGAAACTGGTAGAGATAATGTGTCTCCTGAATCAACAGATAATGAGGAAGGTGTTGAAACATCAAATGTTTTTCCTGTTGTTGCTGAACATCCCTTAACTGTTAAAGTTTGTGTTGCATCTCTTGAATCTTTTCCGTCATTATAGAAAACTGTGGCTGTTAGTTGATATTGCTGGTCTTTAGCATCTGATGGAATTTGGAATGTCAATCTTTCAGTTGAAGTATCATCACTTCCACCAAGTTCATCTAAATCAAATGTTGATGATTGTTCATTCAATCCAAGTGCTGTGTTTATTAATGTGACATAAACATCTTCTTCATCATTAGATCCTGTGTTTTGTAATCCAATTACAGCTGTTACTGTATCACTACATGAAACTTGAGTTGGAGCTAATGTAAATTTGTCTACTTGAACTTCATGTTTTTCAAGTTTTAAATCCATGTCTATGCTGTCTAAAGCGCAATGTTCATCTTCATTTCCATCTTGATATGCTTTTACAAATAATTTATAATTATTATTGTCTTTGATATCTGAGAATGGAACTTCTAAATCAACATCTATTGTTTCTGAGTCTCCATCATCTATAGAGACTGAATCTGAATCAACTGATTCTACTTCATTATCATCTGTTACATCGTATAAAACAGCTGTGATTACAAAGTCGTCGTCATCACCTATATCATTGTCTACATCAGCTGATACTTGAATTGTGTCTCCTGGTCTAAAATCATCTCCATTATCTGGATCATTGATATCTATTCTTATCTTTCCTATAACTCCATCACTACAAATACTTGGTTGAACTTTAGCTTCTATAGCAAATGTGTCTTGTGCTGTTCCTGATCTAGCTGTTATTGTTCCAAGGTAATTTCCTATTTCTATTCCTGATGGAGCATTAACACTAACTGTAACTGTTGTTGTTTCGGATGGAGATAAGCTAGCTTTTGCTGGAAGAAATGATAATGTTATTGTTCTTCCGTTTTCATCTGTAAACTTTGTTGAATCATATGTAAATGAATTTGCATCTAATGTTAATGCATTGGTTCCTGTATTTTGAACTACAAATGATGATGTTGATGATTCTCCTTTGTCTACATTAACTATTAAGGGATTTGCGGTTGTATATGTTTGTACATCTAAAGATGTTATTGAATTTACTGTTACTGTGTATGCTAATGTAGCTAAATTTGCATCATTTCCTGTTTCTTTTATTGTTATTGTTCCAGAGTATGTTCCTGCTGCTTTTCCAGCTGGAATTGTTACTTGAAGACTTAATGTTTTAATATTATTATCATTTAATGTGTCTGTAAATGTTCCTGATACTGTAATTGTGTCTGCTCCTTTTGTTAAAGTTGAGCTAGAAAATGTAACTGGCTTAGGAACTGAGCCTGTTGTTCTTGCTGAGAATGTTACTGTAACTGTTGCTCCTGGATTGCCGCTTGGGTTGCTAGGAGATGTTACTATTAAATCTGCTGCTAATGCAATAGGACTTAAGACTAATGCTAATAGCAATAATATACTTAAAATTGTTATCTTTTTCACTTTTAAAACCCCCGATGTATTTGTTACTATGATAGATAATTACCATTCTAAAGTTATAACTAATATATAAAGGTTTTGATTGATATAATTGGGATGATGGTGTTAGAAAGGATGTGTTTTGGTAATGATTAATTAAGTTACTCTCTTACAAAACCAGGACCAGTGTGTGTTCCATCATCTGAACCCCATTTATAAGTTGCTCCACCAAAACTTGTATAAACTGGTTGAGGATTGTTTGTATTTGTTTGACTTCCTAATCTATAAGAAGATCCTTTCCCACTTTCAAAAAATCTGTTAATTACTCCACTTACTATAGGAAGTACTTCTTGGGTTTCTCCCCTTGAATATATTTTTGCTTCAATGCCCCTACTAGTAGGAGCAAGCTGCAATCCAATTCTGGTTTCTTCAGGATATTTACCCATTAGTTCTTGAAAAAATGAATTTATATCTTGATCAGGAGAATTTAGTTTTACATATGTTCCTTCGTTTTCACCTTTGTATACTGTGATCATTATAGAAACAGATTGTAAATTTTTTAGCTGTTGTATAACTATCGGGTAAATTGGTGTGATAGTTTTTTCTCCAGGATTACGTGGCGATGCAACCTGGGATTTAAAAAATCCTAGTTTTACTAATTCTGCTTCTGCTTTAAGTCCTGCTTGCGTTGATGGTTCATTAATTGGCCCTTGTGATGTTCTTCCGTATCTTGGTGGAAGTTTAGGTGTTTTTCCTCTAGCACCATAAAATGTTCCAATATTGTTTTCTTGAATTCCTGGAATATTTCCTGCACCAATGCTCGCTATGGAAGTAAACGTGTCAATTGACCACCCTATTTTTTCATCTATAGAAGAGCCTTTTCCTACATAATAGGGTTTAGGGGTTTCAAATATACTGCCTGGATCTCCTTCTCCAAATCTAACACTTCTTGTATCTTCAGATAGATATTTCATATCACATCCAGGACAATATCCTTTACCACTAAGATCAGTAATAGTTAATGGATTATTCCTAACATATTGATAACCACCTTCAGTTGGTTTAAAGATTGGATCATTAGAAATAAACTTTCCATTTGATGGATTATAATAACGAGCATTAAAGTAATTTAATGAACTTTCATAATCATATTCTTTGCTTGCAAATTGATATTTTTCTTTACCAATTGAAAAGAACGATAATTTTTTTCCGAATGGGAGATAATTAGCTTTAAAATTTACATTCCCAATATCATCTGTTTCTATACTTGTGCTTCCAACATTATCTGAACTAAAATAAACAACATTTCCATCTTGTATCTTAGCTACTCTTCCAGCAGAATAAATATAACTTATTGGAGAGTTAATTTCTTGTACTTGAGTTGCTTCAGAGGTTGATGTTGTTGCTTGTTGTATTATAAATTTGTCTTCATTTCCTAAAAAAAGATAACTAGCCGTATTATCATTAATAATAACTTGTATATTATTTAATTTAATTCCAGTTTGATAATTAACTACAAAGAATTTAGTTGTAAAATTACTTAAAATTTCTTCTTTAATAATTTGTTGCTGATTATTAATGATAAAAGTTTCTTTATTAAAGTCTTGATTTAAATTATTTTGAACTAAAACTTGAACTTGGTTTTCATTAACATTTACATCTTTTATTTCTATTGAAGTTAATTGAGCATTAGAAAACGGCATTAATATAAGTAAAGCTACTAAAAGTATACCAATAACCTCTTTTTTCATAATATAAATATCCTGCTAACAAATTTATAAACTTAACTATCTCTTAATTCTATCTCTTACTTTTACAACCGCATAATCATCATCTTTATGTCCAATATATCCCACAAATGATTTTTTATTTCTAACGGTAAGAATTTTTTCTATAGGTTCAATATCTTGTTTTTTATATATAATATAACCCCAAGGTAATGGATTATTATAATCATCTGTTTTTTGATAGTAAACAGCAGATCTATCTTGTGGATTATGCTCTCTAAGAAATATCCGTAAAATGCCTAAATCTATAGCAGAATGAATTAATAATATTCCTGGTTTATTTAATTCTTCTCTTTCAACTTCAGCTTCTATAAAACATTCTAAAGATTTTTCCAGTACATTATTTTCTAGACTGCCAACAATTACCATAATATATAATATAATAGATAAATATTTAAATTTAATTAAAAAAGAAATTTAATCCATTAATCTTTTTAAAATAACAATAATCAAGATTAAAAGCAATATGTTTGCTACTCTAAATTTAGCTTTCTTGTAGAATTCCTATTTTATCAGTTTTGCAACTTCTTTTGTTGTTAAACATTCTATATCTTTTATTTTCTTGAATCTTTTTTCA
Source organism: Candidatus Nanoarchaeia archaeon (assembly GCA_035288965.1). Taxonomy (GTDB): domain Archaea; phylum Nanobdellota; class Nanobdellia; order SCGC-AAA011-G17; family JAGVZF01; genus DATDYQ01. Next base: position 41 of record DATDYQ010000005.1, on the reverse strand, counting down.
TAAGACCAAAATGGACATCTAAGCTCTAAGGCTAATGCTAG
>DATDYQ010000004.1:0-30348 GCA_035288965.1 Candidatus Nanoarchaeia archaeon | reverse complement strand
TTATACAATCAGAACCTGTACGATTAACGGGACATAATCTTGCACATAGATAATTACCACAAGCAACTGGATTACACTTTTCTTTATGAATTATGGCTACTCTTGTCATGAAATTATTAGAAAATAGTTGTTTAAATGTTTATCTTTTTTTTCTGAAAAAGAATATGTAAATTATTGGAAGAATTCCTATTGTGTTAAAGATGAAAATACAGACAAACCAAGCAATTTGATTATTTCTTCCGGCTTTCCATAATGCAATAGCTTTCCAAATAGCTTCCCATAGCATTAATATAATAATTAAGAATAGAAATTGTGGTGAAAGTCCTGGAATTGATGAAAATGCCATGAATATGTAATGTTTAATGAGTTAATAAGGCTTATGATACTTATTCTAATAAAATTTCTAAATTTCTAATATTTTTGCATAATTTCTTTTTTGATTTAGTGAATAATAATTCAATTCCGATTAATTTTCCTTTTTTATTATAATCTAAAAATGTATAACTATCAAGTTCCTTTGTTTTGTAAGATTTTCCAGGTTTTAATTTTATATAAACTGCATCTGCATCGAAATCATAAGTTATTTTCATAATTTTAATGATAGGATTAAGTTTATAAATGTTAATGATTATTTAATTTTATGACAAAATGTAGTATTTGTAAAGAAGAAATTGAGACCACATTTCTTGGAAAAATTAAAGGAAGTTATGTTAATAAGAAAGTTGTTTGTAATTCTTGTCAAGCTAAGTATAAGACGAAAGAAGAATTAGTGAAACAGTTATAAATTACCAAATATTTCTATTATTATCGCCTTTGTAGCTCAACGGTAGAGTACCGTCCTCGTAAGACGGTGGTTGTGGGTTCAACTCCCATCAGAGGCTTTCAAAAGTTTTTTAAGTAAGAGATTTAATAAAAATATATGTTAAAAAAGAGGAAAAGAAGATATAATATTAATTTTAAATATAATCTTAAAATATATTGGAGCTTTTTAAGAAAATATAAAAAATTATTTTTTTGGATTACTTTTTTTACAATTATATTAGAATTAGTTATGTTGGTAGATAAAATTCTTTTTAAAATTGTTGTTGATTACGGGACAAAATATTTTTCTAATGATATAACGAGAGAAGCTTTTATTTCTTTGCTTATATTTATTTTAGCAATATTCTTAATAATGATGATAGTAAGAGCTGCTGGAAGATGGTTTTCATTACACTTAGTAAATAAAATGAGTTCTAGCTTGATTAGAGATTTAAAAACAAGATTCTTTAATCATTTAATACATTTATCACATAGATTTCATACAACACATAAAACAGGATCATTAATATCAAGATTAAGCAGAGGGGCTGGGGCTATAGATTCTATGACTGATTTTATTATTTTTAATACATTACCATTAATAATTCAGATGATAATAGCGAGTATTTCTCTTATATATTTTGATTGGGTTACAGCACTAATTGTTGTTTTTATAGCTTTATTGTTTATCGGCCATAGTCTGCTTATTCAGGGTTTGCAAAAAAGAGCTAATGTAATGTCCAATCAACAAGAAGATGCAGAAAAGGCAAATATGGGCGATATATTTACGAACATAGAATCGATAAAATATTTCGGAAAGGAAAATAATATTAAAGATAAATATGCTAACATTACAAATAAGACAAGAAATTATCAATTAAATTTTTGGGGATATTTTAGATGGCTGGATGCTGGACATAGTTTTATCATTACTCTTGGAACTCTATTATTGATGTATGTTTCTATAACAAGATTTTTAGATCACAAAATGACTATAGGAACATTGGTTTTTATTTATAGCACTTATGGCGGTTTAATAGGACCATTATTCGGATTTGTAGGGGGAATAAGAAGCTTTTATAGAGCGATGGCGGATTTTGAATCTTTATTCCAATATGGTAAAATAAAGAATGATATAAAAGATAAGAAAGATGCTAAAGATTTAGTTATAAAAGATGGCAATATTGAATTTAGAAATGTGTCATTTAGATATCATAAAAGAGGAATAATTAAGAAATTAAATTTGAAAATTAATAAAAATCAAAAAATTGCGTTTGTTGGACATTCAGGAAGCGGTAAAACAACTTTGGTTAAGTTATTATTTAGATTTTATGATGTACAAAAAGGAGAGATATTAATTGATGGAAAAAATATTAATGATTTTAAGCAAGAGTCTTTGAGATCAGAATTAAGTGTTGTGCCACAAGAATGTGTTTTATTTGATGATACAATTTATAATAATATATTATTTTCTAATCCAACGGCTACTAGAAGAGAAGTTTTACAGGCAATGAAATTTGCCCAATTAGATAAAATCATCAACAAGTTTCCAAATAAGGATAATACAATTGTGGGTGAAAGGGGTGTTAAATTATCTGGTGGAGAGAAACAAAGAGTTTCTATAGCAAGAGCAATATTGGCAAATAAAAAAATAATTGTTTTAGATGAAGCGACAAGCTCGTTAGATTCACAAACAGAAAGTGAGATTAAGAAAGACTTAGAAAGATTATTAGAGAATAGAACAGCTATAATAATTGCCCATAGATTATCTACAATAATGAAAGCTGATAAAATTGTTGTTTTTAAAGATGGAGAGATAGTTCAGATGGGAAACCATAATGAATTAATAAGGCAAAAAGGTTTGTATAGGAAATTCTGGAATTTACAGAAAGGCGGATATATTAAATAAGATATTTTATTCTTCAACTTCTACTTTTTCTCCTTTAACTAATCTTTCTAATTCTTCAATCCTTTTAACAAGAGAGGAATATGGTAAAGTTGGATCTTTTTCTTCTTTTGAAAGATCTACTAAATCTATTTTAGAATATTCTTGGATAACACCCCATTGAAAACTAGTTGAACATCTTTCAATTGCACAATTTAATTTAATAATTTCTACCTTTGTTTGTCCATGATATCCTTCTATTCTTTCTCTTAAAAAATTTTCCCAGAAAGTTTGTAAAATTCCACCAGAAATTTGAGTAAAAGCATCTAATTGAGATTGATCCTTTGATGGATCAAATATACGCAATTCTAAATAATGATAATCTTCAACCTCATCTCTCATATTACTATGAATTCGAAGATCAAATTCTTGGGGGAAAGATTTTAGTTTATATCCCAATAATTTTCCTTCTAATTCTATTTTTTCATTTACCATGATAATTAGTAAGATAAAAGAATTTAAAAAGCTTTTTAAAGAAGAAATTAAAGAAAGATTTTATTAGGGGCTCGTGGTCTAGCGGTTATGACACATCGTTGACGTCGATGAGGTCCCCAGTTCGATCCTGGGCGGGCCCATTTTATCTCATCATTGAATTAAATCCAGTCATCATACCACCAAAAGTTAATCCGAAAATGATAAGCCATAACATCATTAATATGAAAAATGCTACACCTACAAATCCAAGAACAATTCCAGCTATAGCCATTCCTCTACCTTGTAATTTTTTATCTTTCTTCATATCATTTAATGCTAAATAACCAAATATTATAGCTAAAACTGAACCTATCCACCATACCCAAACTATACCTAAAACTAAAGATGCAATTGCGAATCCAGAAGTTCTTTCATTTGCGATTTAAACCACCTCAAGATTAAATTTATTTTATATTATTTAAATGTTTTTAATTTTAGAATTAATATCTTCCATTAGGTTTAGTTAATGATTCATATGCGCTAGATGCTTCTTTGAATCTTGATTCTTTTTCTGTATCTCCTGGATTTAGATCAGGATGACATTCTTTGGCTATATTTCTATAAGCTGTTTTAATTTCTTTTTCTGTTGCTGTTCTTGGAATACCTAAAACATCATAAGGATTTTTTTGTTGCATTATTGTTGGGTTAAATCCGGCATTTTGTTGAAATGTTTTAAATGCTTCTCCTATTATTGTTTCTAGAAGAACTCTAAACTGTTCATCGCTCATCGGTTTACCAAACATCTCACTTTGTGTAATATTTGGATTGCCAAATAAGTCATCAAGACTTCCAAAACCTAGCCCAGAACTGTATCTTTCTTTTTTGCTTTTACCAAACTTCATATGCATTTGTTCTTTTATGTCTTTCTCTTCTTGATCTTGCTTATATTCATTACTCATATAACTTTCAACAAACATCAATGGAACAGCTGCGAATAATGGGAGGAAACCATCAATATGCCCATTAGCAAATCTGTTCAAAGATGAACCAAATATTATATATTTACCATACCTGAAAAACTTTCTAGTAACTTCCATTTGATAATCAAATTTTAGATTTTTTGCCATAATACTTGGGTCAATATCTGCAAAATAAGCAGCAGAATTTCTTCGAACTCTTTCTCTATTGCTTTCATGTTCTTTACTAATATCTAAACTAAATACATAGTTTGGAACATCTACTAACCCAAATTTTACAATTTTGTGGTATAAACCATTATTAGTCATACATGCTCCAAAAATTTTCTATTTATAAAACTTTCTATTTGTAACTACTCTTAGGTAATTGTTATATCTGAAGAAACTTTTATATACTTTTAAAGTTATACTTATAAGGTATGAGGATAGATTTAAATAAATTTCAAATTCAATGTAAACGTTGTGAACATAAATGGATACCAAGAAAAGTAGAAATTAGAATATGCCCCAAATGTAAATCTCCTTATTGGGATAAAAATAAAAATGAGAGAAAAAGAGATTGAAGATAAACTAGAAAAAAATCTGAACAAAATTGAGCCTGGTCTGAAGTTAATAGAGAGACAGAAAAGAGTTAGAACAGGAGTTATAGACCTGTTTTGTAAAGATAAAAATGGAAAATATGTTATTGTTGAAATAAAAAGAAAACCGGATACAAAGGTCGTTGGCCAGTTGGCAAATTACAATATGGCTCTTATAAAAAATGGATTAAATAAAAATCAATTGAGAGCAATTTTAGTTGCACAAGAATTTACTAAATCTGTGATGGAAACCTGCGAATATTTTAAGTTTGAAATTAAAAATGTATATAAAGAGAGAATTACAAACAAAAAGGAAGGTTCAAATAAAATTAATATGCCAAAAAAAGAAGAGTTGATCACATTTATAAAAAGAAGAGAGTTTGTTAATTTGAGTATGATTGCTAGATTTCTTAATATCCATAATGAAACTGCTTCAGATTTTGTAAAGGATTTAGAAGAACAAAACTTAGTAGAGATAAAAGAATATGGAGGAAATAAACTGGTTCGTATTATATAAAAAGAGGTAAGAGATGAAAAAAGGACAGGTTACAATTTATATTATTATTGGAATTGTCATATTAGCAGTTATAGTTGCGGTATTTGCATTTAGAAGCCAATTATTAGCAAGCACATTTAATAGACAGCAACAAAATCTAAATTTATTACCAATAGAAATAAGACCGGTAAAGGAAAATATTAATAGTTGTGTTTATGAAACTGCAAAACAAGGAATAATATTAGTTGGGCAGCAAGGCGGTTATTATAATATTCCTAAAGATGAATTGCCTAGAAGCATAATAAATCCATTTTCTAATTCGTTGGAAATATTAAGAGGAGATGAGGTTGCTTATTGGTATTATACAACAAGTAATGGAATTGAGAAAATAACAATTCCAAGTAAGGAAGATATTGAAAAAGAAATTCAATATTATATCAATGACAATTTACAAGATTGTTTGGAAAATTTGACGAACTTTGAGGATAATGGATATGAAATTAATGAGGATGGAATTGTTGAGAGCAAGGTTACAATTGGACCGGAAAATGTAGATGTTGATGTAAAATATGATGTTGAGGTTAATTATAAAGGTGTAAGCAGAAAACTAGATGAGCATTTTGCAAAAATTGATGTTAGATTAGGGATGATTTATGATGCAGCTAGAGATATAGTTGATGAAGAGTTGAAAAATTCTTTTTTTGAAAACAAAACTTTGAATTATTTAACTATATATGATGAGATTCCATATTATGGCCAGAGCTTAGATTGTAGTCCAAAAGTTTGGTTTAAAGAAGATGTTGATAATAATATAAAGAATGTTTTAAAATATAATCTCGATGGAATAAAAGTTAAAGGAAGCAATAACCAGAATTTTGATCAATTCTATGACTGGGATGTAAATGGCAATTTCAATTCATTTGATGTCAATTTCAGATATGATGAAAGATGGCCATTAGAAACAAAGATTAATGGCGGAGAAAATATATTAAAAGAAGATTCTTTAACCGGAAGCAATATAGCTGTTAAAACAATATTAAGTATATTCTGTTTGAATAACTATCAATTTATTTATGATATAAAATATCCTATGCTAACAAGCTTGACTGATAATAACGCATTTGACAATGAAGGATTTATCTTTCAATATGCTAACCAAGTTGTTATAGAGAAAAATCAAGCAAGAAAGAATAATTATGATTTAGAAAGCTTAAAGGATACAAGTATAAGGATATGTGAAAATAAGCAGTATAAAACCTTGGTAAGAATTTTAGATGATGAAAGTGGAAATGAGTTAGATGGGAATGTAAAGTTTGGTTGTGGAGGCGCTATTTGCGATTATGGTGGTGAGAGAGATATTAGATTACCACCTTGCATTAATGCAGAAATTATAGGAACTAGTGAAGGATATGCTGACAATAGTGTGATAGCAAATACAAATGGAGAGGGAGAAATTACCATAGATCTAAAGAGAAAATATGAATTAAACTTAAAAATTAAAATTATAGATAATGGAATTATAAGAGATTTAAGAAATGATGAAAATTATGCCACACAGTTTATTAATGAAGAAGATGGTTATGCAACAAGTTCAAGCAAGGAAAATAATAACTTGGAACTGATTAAAGGAGATTATTTTATTAAAGCATATTTGTTAAGAAATGTTAATGATTTAGAATTACAAAATAAAACTGTTGAATATTGCACTGATGTTCCAAAAGGCGGAATTTTTGGATTGATTGGTTTAAAGAGTAAAAAATGCTTTAAGAGTGAGATTGCCGGATTTAAGTTAAGCCAGGCAATAGTTGGAGGAGAAGAATTCCCATTTACAGTTGGAAATGAAATTAATAATGCTAATGAAATTATTATTTATCTGGTAATGAACAAAGTTCCAGCTACATTAGATGATTTACAACAAATTTATGATTTAATAAGGAGGAATAAGGATAATTCAGATTTTAGATATCCTGAGATGAGATGAAATTTGCAATATTTGTGATAATTGTATTATTATTAATACCTTTTGTTAGTAGCCAGGAGATCATTCAAGAAATTGGTTCAGATGAAATTGAAGCTGAGGATATTTTGCTAAATGTTGATAGTTATCAACCAACTGTTGTTAATACAGAAGCCTTAGAAAGAACTAATTATCCTGTTTATGCTTTATTATCTGGGACTAAGACAAATCCTTTTATTGATATCCCAGAAATCGATAGTGTCGGAAGCTTTAGAGTTATAAGCGGAGATAAAAGCTTGATACAAGGAACTCCACAATATAGAAGCCCGCCAAAAAGCGACTATAGTTTAAGCAACATGGGCTATTTAATTATAAGATTAAAAAAATTCCCGCAAGAAGATAAAGTTCCTGATAATATAGATTTTGTCTTAGAAGCAAAAATAAGATATAGGGTAAATAGTGGATTTGGGATATTTGAGCAGGATTTGAATCTAAAACCACAAACAGAAGAACAATTTTTAGGTGATAGAAGTAGAAATGATTTTTGGAGTGGATTAGGTTATATAAGATTGGATAAAATTGAGAATGGGAAAGGAACATTTGTTATATATGACTCTGATTTGAGAAAAATTAGAGAGATTTCTTTGAATGCTGGAGAGGAAACAAATGATATGATATTAAGAACAAGATATCTTGATCAAGAAGATTTGAGATTTAGGGATAGATTAAGATTAAGATTTAATAACATTAGAAATGCTCAGCAAAATGCAAAATTAAACTTAGTTGTTAATGGAAAATTAAAGATGGTTGATGCTGTTGTTGGGCAAGCAGTATATCCTGGAAGTTCTTGGAAAGTTGATAAAATAACAAGAACAACAGAAGGAGAAACCGTAATATTAAAGAAAAAAGAATTCTTTGGATTGGGAAGCGAAACATTAGAGCTTTATAGAAATAAGAAAGATGTATTTAATTGCGCTGATTTAAGTATTGAAAATTGTAAGAACTCTGTTAAATGTGTTTTAGATGAGAGTAATAATTGTGTAGAAAGAATTGGCGTAACTGGAGCTAGTGGATCAATTGTTCAAGTTCCACAAAATGAATTGGATGCAAAAAATGCCTTTAATAATATTTTGCAACAACACATTATTCAATTTAGCAAGGAAGATGACAGATATAGAGATTATGGAAGTGTAAATGCAGGAATAGTAAAAGGTTATTTGGATATAATAAAAAATTTAAATTACCCACAAAGATGGAGGGCTTTAGCATTTAGAGCTCTTGGACCAAGTGGGAGTGTTGAAAATACAATAATAAATGAGGGAATTTATGATTTTTTTGTAAGAGTTGGAGATGATACAAATCGCAAAGCTTTGCTAACAGAATTACAGAAAATCGATTTTGATAAATCTGTTTATGAGAAAAAAGAAGTTTCTGCAGAAACATTAGATTATAAACAATATTATGAGAAAGCTATTGAATCTTATCAATATGTTATCGATAGTTTCCCTGATGTTGAAGACAAAAATGGAATGCCTATAGCTTACAATGCACAAAAAAGAATTGCTGAGATTTATGAAAGTGTATTGTTTGATAATGATAAAGCAGCTGATGCTTATAAGAAATTAATAACAGATTATGATTATTTGGATGAAGTTAAAACAAACATAGACAGATATACGAGATTAATTAACTTTCTAGAACAGAGAATAAATTATGATATAAATACTAAAGAATTTTCTGAAAAAGGAAATTCATTTAAGGTTTCTATTGATAGAGTAGATGAACAGACTCAAAAAGCAAGAGCAGTAATAAATGTTAATGGAAATGAGCAGAGCTTGTATATAGGTGATAAAATGGGACAGTCAGAATGGTATATTGATTTTATTTCTAATGATAAAGTGAGAATAATAAGAGAGACAAGTGATGGAAAACAAGAAACTAAGATATTGGAATTAAATAAACAACAAGCAATAGCTGGAATTTCTTTAACTTTATTGAATACCGAAACTAATGAAGAAGCTTATGTTACAATATTACCCGGAAGCAAGAAATTAATAAGTACAACAACATTTAAGATACATATTCCAGTAGAAAAGAGAACTTTTAAATTAAGCAAAGAACAAATTGACAGCCATATAGCAAGCACTGATAATCTCATTAACAAGTTAAACAATGTAATAGACGCTACTGAAACTGTGCATAAAGGATTTACTTTTGCTTGTTATGGAACATTTACTGGATTGTTTTTAAAGAATTTATTTTTACAAACTCCTGAATTAATAGCTAGAAAAAGTGTTATCGATAATTGGGAGAAAAATTATTGTAATGATAATATAAAAGCTGCAAAGGAAAAAGGTTACAAAAATATTGGGGAGTGTATAGAGGATAATGCTGATGCTATTGAAGAAGATATAAAAAATGCTGAAAATTCAATCAAGAATGCAGATAGAATTGTAGAGACAGAAGATTTTCCAAGCGAATATAAAGATTATGAAGATTACTTAAAAAACCACCCGAATGATAAAGATTCTGTTAAAGAAGTGTTAAGAAAAGAAGAATTAGCCAAGATGCAATGGAAGGAAGGAATATTGGTTCCAAGTACACAAAAAGATGCTGAAGAATCAAAAAAGAATTTATTAATATACCAAGATGCTGAAAACGGAGTAAAAGACATTGTTGATAAGTACAATAATGATATTAATTTAAACAAATGTGAAGGTGTGATAAGAACACTTGATCCTGAACTTAGTGATACAAATTGCGACAATTTACAAACAGCAATAAGTAATGCACAAGCTTCTAAATTAAAAGCAAACTTAAAGAAATATGGAATAACAAATCAAAATCAAGTTGTTAGTTTAGAAGAGATTAAAAAAAGTGAAGGAAATACAATAAATATTAATACAATAAGAACAGACAGCGATGGATATTTATATGTTGTAGATTCTAGCTCAAGTACTAAATCTTATGATTTGTATGAACAAAAAGATGGAGCTTCAAAAAGAGTGTTAACTTCAGATCCTGAAAAGAAGAAAACAATATTAGATCCAGGTAAATTGTATTATTATAAAAGTTCAAGTGGAGAGACTATTCAATCTACTGTTCTAACAACAACTTCATTAAAAGCACAATCTGTTCCTTATGAAAGAATTGTTACATTAGAATTTATAGGTAGAAATGAAGGAAGATTAGAAAGATTAAGCATTGATCCATATTATTATTTTGAAATAAAAAGCAGAAATGGAGCAGGACTTATACAAGATGTAACAATATGTAAGAAGATAAAACATACTGATAAAATGGGACTGGGCGGACAGTGTTATGATACTGGATTTGAGATTAGTCAATGTAAAAATCAAATTGAATTGTATAAAACAAATAAGGTTTATGATGAAGCATATAAAGATAATTGGAACAATCCATGTAATGAATTATCAAAAATTGACTCTGATATAAACAGAAATCTTGGTACTTATAAAGAAGGAAGTAGAATTGGAGGAGCAAAGGGTTATTTTGTTGATACACCAATATTAGAGAAAGATGGACCAAGTTGTTTTGATGTTATGTCCCCAAATGATTGTAGATTGTTATTTGGGGCTTGCGATCCGGTAATGTGTCCAAGTTCAAGATTTGATTTGGATGGAAAATGGCATGTTAATAATGTGATACAAACAGGAATAGCAGGAAGCTTAATTTTAGGAGCACATAATTTTGATTTACCATATGAACCAGTGCCAATATGTGTAACTGGAGTGGTTGCAGGATTAAAGAACTGGGATTCAATATTGCAAGGATATAGAGATTGTTTGGAAAGACAGAAAGAAACAGGAGAGAGCATTGGAAGTTGCAGTTATATAAGAAATTTAGGAGTTTGTCAAACTTTATGGGAAACAAGTTCAGTAGTATGGCAAAATTACGGCGATGATATATTAAATAGAGTAACAGGAATTGGAGGTAATGATAATGGCGGAGAAGAATATATAACTGATTTTGCTGGAAATATCCAAAGAAGCGAGGATTTTTTGAAATTCTTTACTTCAGAATATAGCCAAAGTGTGTTTGCCGCTTATAGAGGAGCGAGCAGCCAAGAAATAGGAACAGATATTTGCAAAGCTGCAATATTCCAAAAACTACCAGGACAAGGAAATATTGTTGATCAATTATTAAAACCAAGTGTACCTCCTCAATTTACAGCGTTATTTACAGAAAGTCAACATTCTGATGTTACAGGACAAAGATTAAGTGATTATAGTGTTTATTATCATGTATATGCAGGAGAAGATCCAAATGGAATAAGATATGTTGTTTATCTAAGAAATGAAAAAGGACAACAATTACCGATAACAAGAACTGTAAAATATTTAGAACCTGGAAAATATGATGACATAACAGAATTTATAGCTTCTAAAGAAAGAGGATTTAAGGAAGTTTGTGTAAGAATAACAGGATATGGAGAACAATGCGGGTTTGGTAAAGTAAGTACTGGATTTGCATTGAGTTATTTACAAGAAGAATATGTGAAAAATGAGGCTAGCAAGAGAGATATAAAAACAGCTGGAGAATGTTTGAGTGATGAAGCTACATTAGTTGATGATCCTGATTTAGCTAAGGCACCGATACAATTTATTAGTGAAGGATTAACAAAAACAGGAATACTAAGAAGATGCAGCCAATTCGATCCAGATGGCCAAACTGGAAAGGACAATTGGATAAGTGTTGGAAGTTGCGGACAAGATAATAATGCAAGAGACTTAGGACAATGCTGGCTCGATAGAGAATCTTTGAACAAAGCATTGATACAGGAAGCAAATAGAATAGAAGCGGGAGCAGAATTACCAAAAGGACTAGAAGATACACAAGATGATATCAGCGTACAGAAACAGATTGATGATCTTAACAAGAGATTGAGTGATAATATTGAAGATGGATCTCTTTATTTATTTAATTTAAGACAAGCTAAAACACAGGATGAATTAAAATTAAAAGAAGAAAAAACAAAAGATAGTGCAGAGAATCTTGAGTCAAACTTTAAATCTTTGATTAATGAATATAATGATTTAATTGATAAAACAGTAAAAGATAAGTTATTAGCACAAATCTATTTCAAGTTAGGAGAGAGTTATCAAAACTTTGGATTATTCTTGGAACAAAAAAATGCCTTAAGTTCTATCGGATTAAGCAGTGAAGTAAGTGATGAAAATCAAGAATTTGATTGTGCTGTATCTTATAATTTTGATAACAATTTAGAAAATATACTTTCGCAAATAGGACAGGCTGGAGCTACAATATATAATAAGATGGATTTTAAATTTGTAAAGGGAACGGATAATGAATTTGGATGTCCAACTACTAATATTGGTGGTTGTCCAACTGTTCCTAGAGATCAATGGACATGGAAGGAAAATGAAGATATTGGATTTGTTTTAGTAGATAGATGTAAAATTAAAGTTAATACTGAAAAAGGAATATTATTCAAAAATGAAGAATTAGCTGGGATAATATGTGACAGATTTGTAAATGACGATGAGATAAGATATAGTGTCAATAAAGGAATTTCATATTTAGTGCAAACAGCAAATCCAAAAGATGATTATTTGGAAGTTTACAGAGGTCCAGAAGTTTCTGAACGTAAAAAGATAGATAAAGAAACATTAAAAAGAAATGGAGAGAAAGCTATTTATGATGCTTGTAATGAATTAAAGAAGAATGCAAAACCAATAAAAGTAGATAATCAAGAAGATCAAATACAAATTACATATATAAAAGAGGTTAGTATAGGGATAGCAAGAATATATGCTGGATTAATAAGATTAAGAGATTATTTACAAGATAGAAATTTAGATAATATTCCAAGCGAAATTGAAAAAATTAAGGAAGATACAATAAGTGTTAAACAGAAAATAGATGCAATTGATCCAGGATTTGTATGTACTGAAGCTGATGATTTAAATGTGGTAATAGGGAAGATAGATGAAAGTGTAGGTGAAATTGAAGATGTACAAAATTTATTTGACATTGATACATTGCAATATTTACAAGACAATTATCAATATGATGGAACAGCTGAGATACAAAATGTTAAAAGCAATTTAGAGGATAGCAAGAATAAGATTAATGATGTAACGACTACATCTAGTTGTCCACTTGCGCCAATTCAATATAGATTAGATAAATCATTAATAGAAGCTGAAATATATTTGAAAAATGAAGGATACCCGAGAAAAGTTTCAATAGTAAGAACAATAAATGGGAAAAAAACAACTGTACTAGAGGATTTTGATTGCAGACAACAGAAAAGTATAGCTAAAATTAATGGATATACAGATTTAATTAATAATTACTTAAATAAAAATCCAGTTCATCCTGAAATTACACCACCTATAATTAAATCATTCATAGCTCTTGAGTCAAATGGAGATCCTTTGGCTGTTAATGGAAGAGAACCGGGTGGAAGAGTGTCAGCAGGATTAATGCAATTAATTTCATCAACAGCCAGGAACTTAGGGTTAAATGTTCCAAATTATGGTACAGAAACATTAAACAAAGGGACGAAAGATGAGCAGATAGTTTCTGTTTGTAGATCTGATAATCTTAAGGGATGTGATTTTGTAAATGATGAAAGATTTGATACAGAAAAAAATCTAGATGCTGGAATAAGAAATATTAAAGAAGCATATGAAAGATTCGGAAGTTTACCTTTAATGATAGCTGCTGAAAATGCTTACGGAACCGTCGCTAAATATTGTAAGGATGGAGGAAATTTAGATAGTTGCGGAGATAGTTTACCTGATAGTACAAAAGAACATGTAGCAAGAGCTATTAATTGTATAAGGGTGTTTAATGTTGCACAATAATAACTTTTAAGTAGTGATAATAGAAAACTTTATAAATGCTATTCTTAATATTAATTTTATGAATTACAATAGGTTTTTTGGTAGAGATTCAGAAGTTGTAGCTAAAGATTTACTAGGTAGATTACTTGTAAGAAAATCTAGTAAGGGAAATACATCTGTACGTATTATTGAGACTGGAGCTTATACTGGTGGAGAAACAGAATCAAGAATAGGCATGAAATATGTACCGGGAAGTATTTTTTTAATGCCCTATCGAGGAAGTTATTTATTAAATATAGCTACAGATAAAAGAGATCATTCATCATGCGTAGAAGTAAGGGCAATAGTATTACATGATAGATTAATACGAGGATCTGGGACAATAGTAAAACTTTTAGATATTACTCCTGATTTTGATGGCATGCCATTAGGTTCAGAATTAGGTGTTGTTGGTGATGGAGTAGATAGTTCTATGGTTAAAAAAACTAGAGGAAATACTGATAACTGTGATGGTTACTTCTCAATTAAAAAATAAAATCTTTTAATTTTTTACTATGAATAGAAAACGTGGATACTGGAAAAGCTGGGAAAATACGAAAGTAGAGTTAGAAAGATTGACAGAAGAATTAGGTCATTTTCCGATATCCAAAGAAATACATCCGCATGGGGGATTAGATACCGCGATAAACAGATATTATGGTGGATTACTTAAAATTAGAGCAGAAATGGGTTATCCCCAATTGAGAAAACCACATCGATATTGGAAAAATAGAGAAAATGTAGAGAAGGAGATTAAAGAAATCGTAGAAGAATATGGATATTTTCCTAGTTTTAGTAAATTAAGAGAATCTAAACATCGTTCCATTATAAATGCCTTAGCAGCACATGGAGGAATTGTAAAATTTAGAAAGTTAATAAAATCAAGAAAACCACGTCACTATTGGTCAGATATAGAAAATGTAAGTAAGGAATTAAAAAGAATTACAAAAAGTTTGGGTCATTTTCCATCTTCATATGAATTATCAAAACTGGGATATACAAATCTGGCAACTGCTATCTATCAACACCATAATGGCATTGATAAAGTTAGAGAGAAAATGGGATACGAGAAATTTGTCATAATAAAACCAAGCGGCTATTGGAAGGATATAAATAATGTAATTAAAGAAATAGAAATAGTTATAGGGGAATTAGGTCATTTTCCTACCCATAAAGAGTTCGTAAAAATCGGTAAATTTTCCTTAGAGTATTCGATGACCAAATATCACGGTGGTATTGACAAGGTCAGAGAAAAGATGGATTATTCTGTAATTAAAAATAAAGAACAATTTATTTCTTTTTTGTCAAATGATCAAACTGCTAGAAATTTAGCTGTTGTTGCGTTATCTGTTAATGGTTTTAGATCAGATATTGAACAAATAATAAATGAAATTTACGGAGGTAAATTTAAAAACCAAAAATTACTTCGCGACTTAATAGACGAAAGCACAGATGAAATTTATGAATTAATACAAGGTGGAATAACTAATCTTGGGTACTTTATTGGAGGTTATAGTTTAGATGATAAAAAAATAATTCCTGTACTATTGGGAGATGTTATAAATAATATCCCAGAAGAAAAAATAACTTCTTCTTTGGAAGAAAGATTATTGAGAATTTTAAGAACAAATTATGGTCCAAGGTTTAATGAAAATCCACAAGAAATTATCACCGAATTAGAAGACAAAGTTGAATCAACATCTGGAAATAAAAGAAAATTGTATGAAGCTTTACAAACTCATTATACCGATATTGTTAAACTACAGGAAGAGTTGAGATAAAAATGCCTGAACTAAGACCATATCAACTAGAAGCAATAAAAGAAATCCTAGACAAAAAAAGAGTTTTAATAGCTGATGATATGGGTATGGGGAAATGTGCAGAATCATTAGTCGCTAGAACTGCAATTGAAAGAAGATCAGGAAATTATGCTAAAACATTGATAGTTAGTCCAAGCTCTGTAGCCGAACATTGGGAAGATGAAATAAAACTTTGGTATAGAAATAAAAAAAATTCAAAAATAGCAAGAGTACAAACATCAACTTATGAAAATGATTTAAGAAATGCCAAAAACGCGGATTTTGTTATTGTAAGTTATCCTACACTCTCTTATTTTGGAAATGGAAAAGAAATTGAAAGATTGGAAGAATTAAGATTCAAATATGGAATTATAGATGAAGCACATAATGCCAAAAACCCTTCTTCTTTTAGAAGCATAGCGGTAAAGAAAATTTTTGATGATATTGAATATTTAGCTATATTATCTGGAACAGCAATACCAAATAGTGTTGTTGATATTTATATTTTATTAAGTTTACTTGATAAAAAAACATTTCCAATAACAAGTGAAAAATCCGGACATATGTTAAATGCGTTTTATCATTTATTTTTAAGAGATCCAGAATATATAAGGAGAGTGTTAAATGACCATATGCTTAGAAGAGAAGTTCAGGATTATTTACATCAAAAGTTTCCAGAATTAAGAAGAAATAATTTAGAAGTTGTTTTAGATGGAGATCATAGAGATGCGTATATGCAGGTATATGAAAACGATGATATTAGTCCGTCATCTAAATTAATACAGTTACTGAAAGCTTCTTTAGATCCCAATTTAGTAGATCCAAAATTATTGAGTGAGCCTTTAAGATCAAGAACTGGAAGCTTAGAATCAAATATTTATAAACAATTAGATAGTTTAGTAAAAGAAGTTATTTCAAGAGATGGAAAATTATTAATATTTTCAAATTTAAAAGAAGGAGTTACAGACAAATTACAAAATAGATATAAAAAGTATGGGGCGGTTGTAATTGATTCAGATGTTTCATCTACTCAAATTGATGAAGATGTAAGTTTAAGAGAAGAAGTCAGAAGAAAATTCCAATTTGATCCTAATACAAAAATATTAATTGCAACAACTGTAATGGATGAAGGTGTTGATTTAACTGCAGCTACAGATGTTGTACATTTAACTTTGCCATATACCCCTGCGGCATTTGATCAAAGAAATAGAAGAGCACAAAGAATTGGAGAAGTAAAGAAAGATCATGTTAATGTTCATACATTTAAAGTTAGATTAAAAGATAGCATGTACCCTGTTATAAATGAAGGTATAGAAGCATTGTTAGAGGATAAAAGAAGAATAATAGAATATATACAAAAAGAACCATTGAAAATTACAAAAGCTGATTTAGAAGAGATAAAAAATGGGGTTGAAAAATCTAGACATTTAACAAATTTAATACATAGTCCAATACATTCTATATTAAATCATTTTTCTCAGTTGAAAGGACAGGGATCTAAAAAAATACTAGAACATTATAGAAAATACCCTGAAGAAGCAAGAATTATAGCAAGATTGTATACTGGAGGATGGACTGGTTATTATGGCGGAAATACTGCAAACCTTTATACGAAAGTTATAAGAATATTAGAAGAAAAAGAAAATTTGGAAAGAAAGTTAGATATTGCTTCAGGACCATTTTCACTATCAAGAAAATTAAGAAAACCAGTATTTAATGTTGATATTAATGAATCTATGATTGATGCTGGTAGATTACTTGAAGAAGAAGGAAATGTAGTAAAAGGAAATAAGTATAGTAAGGCTTCATTTCATCAATTACCTTTTTTAGACAATTCTTTTGATTTGGCAGTTTGTTCATTAGCATTACATATGTCTAAATTAAGAGCTAAAGAAAATGAATTTAGTGAAAGAGAACTTGCCCTTAGAGAAATGAATAGAGTTTTAAAAAACAAGAGATATGGTATAATCACAATCCCACATAGTTTAATTTCAGAAAAAGATTTTGATAACTTTCATGATGGATTAGCTCAATTGGGATTTGATGTTTTAAAATGTTCAGGATTTTATAAAGCAGGAGGAGAATCTGATTTTAAAGTATATTTTGCATTATTACGGAAAAAATCTAAACCAAGAGATGAAAGATTAGATGAGAAGTTATTAACCTGGCATATGGATTCGGAACAAATAAGAAAGAGAAGCGGTACCAGCAGAAGAAGAAAACATAAATTTAAAGAAACTCCCATTATAACAAGAGAAATTGTAACTGAATTTTATTCTTACAAAAGCAAAAGTATAGAAGATTCTATAAGGGAAGCTATAAAATGAGAAAAAAAGCAGGTAATAAAGAAAAATATAAACCAAATGGTTATTGGAAAGATTGGAAAAATGTAAATATAGAATTGGAAAAATTGATAGAAGAGTTGGGACACTTTCCAACACATAAGGATTTTGTTGAAACTAAAAATTATAATATTTATCGGCCAATTCTTAGATATCATGATGGCATTGGTAAAGTTAGAGAGAAAATGGGATATGTTAAGACAGAAAGAGAAAGAAGACCATACAGATATTGGAAGAAATTTGAAAATATTGAAAAAGAATTAAACAATTTGGCTAAAAAACTTGGCCATTTTCCTTCTTCAAAAGAATTATACAAGCTTGGATATGCTGGTTTAATACACGCTATTTACAGAGATCAACAAAATTTATATGATATAAAAAAATCTATGGGTTATGAAAATAAAAAAAGGTCTGAAGATTATTGGAAAGATGAAAAGAACATTAAAAAAGAACTTGAAGAATTGATAGAAAAACTTGGCCATTTTCCTTTTTCAAAAGATTTTGTTAAAAATGGTTATCGCCTTTATAGGAATATTCTTAATTATCATGGCGGTATCGATAAAGTTAGAGAGAAAATGGGATATGAAACTTTAAATAAAAAACCAAGCGGCTATTGGAAGGATATAAACAATGTAATAAATGAATTAAAAGAAATAACAATGAAACTTGGCCATTTTCCAACTAAAATAGAACTATTAGAAATTGGTGAATCTTCATTGGATGTTTCAATATCCAAATATCACGGGGGTTTTGACAATGTTAAATTATCTATGGGGTATGGTACCATAAGAAAAAGGGACCAATTTATTTCTTTTCTATCACGAAATAAAACAGCGAGAAATTTAGTACATATTACGATAAATGCAAATGGTTTTAGATCAGATATAGAACAAATAATAAATGAAGTTTATACTGGGAAATTTAAAGATCAAGAAACGTTACACAATTTGATAGATGAGAGCACGGATGAGATATATAAACTAATCCAACATGGTATGACAAATTTAGGATATTTTATTGGCGGATTTACTTTACAGGATAGAAAAATAATTCCTGTACTAATTGGAGAAGCTATTGATAACATTCCTGAGAAGAGAATTAATGCTTCTCTTGAATATAGATTAGTGAGACTATTAAGGCAGAATTATAGTCCTGAGTTTAATGAAAACCCCCAAAGAGTAATTGAAGAACTAAAAGTAAAAATTCAGGATAGTAAGGGTAAGAAGCGTAAATTATATGAAAGATTGAGTAGACACTATACTGAAGTCTTAGAGTTAAAGGAAGAATTAACTTGAACTTTAATAATGAAATGCGGGAAACAGGGTTCGAACCTGCGCAGGCACTAAGCCACTAGGGCCTAAACCTAGCCCGTTTGACCGCTCCGGCATTCCCGCCCATAGGAAATTAAGAAAAAGCGACGTATAAAAAGGTTTTGAATAAGTAGAATATAGGTTTTTTGTTAAAAAGAAGAATTTAAATATGAATTAGATTATTTGCATGATTATTGTGATAAAAATGATAACAATTGAAAAACAATCTGAAGATCCAATAAAGGTTTTTGAACGAGCTGCAAGATCTAAGAAACATAAATTTAAATTGAATGTACACGCCTATAAAGAAGAACTAGAAGAAAGATGTAGAAAATCTAGATGATATACTTAGATTTTAAATTTTAACTTTTTTCTTATAAATTTTATGTTTATTAAAATGAACCAAGATAATAACCGAAGTTGCTAATATCAATAATCCAGCTGCTAAGAATAAGATATCACGAGGATTTTGCTCTATATTAAAAATAGTAGCTCCTGTTGGAAACTCGTCTGCTGTTTGACTGGGGTTTTGTTCATTTGATTCTTGAACTGGGGGTTGTTGATTAACAGTTTCTTCTTGTAATGGTGAGTTGATTACTTGCGGAGTTGGTTGTGTAATTTGTTCTTGTGTTTGGGGATTTTCTATTGGTGGATTAATCACAGCATTTCTTCTTCTAAGTAAAGGTTGAGGTTCTTCTGTTATTGTTATATTTGTTATTGTTGTATTAATTATTGTGGTATTTGTTGCATTATTTGGAATTGTTGTGTTAGTTAAATTTTGTTGTGGTAATGGAGCAGATATTATGAATGAAAATACATTTGAAGTTAATGAATTTGTTTTAATAAAGAAATTATATGGATTGGATGATTGAGAATAACTTAAAGATGAAGATGAAACATTAAAGAAACACGAGTTATTAATAACGTTAGATTTAACTTCTTTTAATGACGATATTTCTAAATTTTTAATATTTAATGTTAATGGAGAGATAGAAGAAAAGTCTATTTTTATTGGACAGAGATTAAAGCTACAGTTTTTTAATTCATTATTAACCAATGATGAGAAATCATCTGTCTTGCTTCCTTTTAATGCTATTTTTTTATTTTTAATTGAAATTGAAAGTTTTTTTACTATTAATGGAATATTTTTATCTTCATAACTTATTTCAAATACTGATTTTTTTACTGAAACATTTTTAGAAACATTTACTATTAAGCTAGAATTCTTTATTATATCAAGAGTTTTTTCTTTTTCAAAAATATAATGACCATAGAATAAAGTGCAATTTGTTAGATTATTATCTGAATAAGTTATTATCATAGGATTGCCTTGAGAGATATTTGAAGAATAGTTAATATCCGAAGCTAAAGTTGTTTTAACTAAAAATAATAGGAATAATACTAAAATAACCTCTTTTTTCATGTAAATAAGTAAATATCAATAGTATTTAAATTTTTATACTGATTTACGAGAAACAGGCTTTTTCTTCATCCAATTATAGAATCTTAGTTTTGAAGTAGCTCCATATCCACATCTTGCGCATCTCTTTTGAACCTTATGATAAGAAGGATGACCGCATCTTCTACATCTAATGTGAAGCATGCGCTTCGCCATCTTACCTTGTGAATAAGTTCCCTTTGTCATTTTATGCTGTTGAGATAAATACTATGGTATCTCCTCTAAGAAATACAGTTCCGACTTTTCTTTTCACTTCATTATTTTCACGTTCTTCACATTCTTCTAGAACTGTGTTAATGTGAATGTCGAAAGCTTTTAGTTTTCCAACGAATTGTTTTCCGTTTTTTAGCTCTACTATCACCCTTTTATTTCTTGCTTCATTCAAAGTATCTAATGGTCTTGATGTTTCCATGTTATTTCCCCCTTAAATAAAAAATTTAAAATGAAATTAAACGTTAATTAGTATTTATAAGGTTTTTGATTATTGAAAATTTAAAGGATTAAAACGATTATTTTGATATTTTCCATAAAATGTCAAATATTATCCTTTGCGTTTTTAGGAAATCTTCATTTTCAATTATAATTCCTAAAGGCTCATCTTTTAAAGAGAGGATAGCCACCTTACCACCATATATATTTGTTACAGTTGGAAACTCGATTTTTTGAGGAAAAAACTTCATTTTTCTTAATTCTTTTTTATTTCTAGGAAATATATCTAATGATTCTTTAGATTTCTCTGTTATTACTTTGGTTTTTATTTTTTCTTTCACTCTTCTTTTTATAAAATTTGGAAAGTAAAATTCCAATAATTTAATTTGACTTTTTGTTGACCCATAAACTAATATTTCTTGATTTGTTTTTATGAAATCATCTAATATAGTTTTTATTCCTTCTTTTCCTTCATATATCTCTATTTTTGACTTTTTTTGACGAGATTTATATATTTCTTCTAAATTTGGGAGAATACTCCTTATTTTTACTTCTTTGTCTTTTAGAATGTTAATTAGCTTTCCTGGTTGTGCAACTTCAAAATATTTTTTTCCTGATTTTATGACATAAGAAACTAAACCTTTTTCTTTTAATGAATTTAATATTTCATAAGCATAGGTTCTATAGACATTTGATTTTCTTGAAATATCTTGAACTGAAGCTGTTCCTAATTTTAATAATCCTAGATAAACTTCTATCTCTCTATCGGTTAATCCGAATTCTTTTAGTTCTTTTTGCATAGTTTTTTGAATTATTTGTAGTTTATAAAACTGTCGTTAATTATCTGACAACATAATTTTATATAGGATCATTAACTCTTGTCTAGTAATTAATAATGAAATGAAAATGTATAACGAAACAATTGAAAAAATGGCTTACAGGAGTTTAAATTTAGACCTTCAATATGGTAGCATTAAACTCGCCTATTCAGAACCGAAGGATAAGTTTAAACTAGAAAGAGCTACTAGGGAGTATGCTGAAGAGAAACTTTTACTATTAAAAGATTTTGAAATATCTATACATAATACTCCTTCAGATGAGAAAAAAAGATATTTAGATATGTTTGATTGGGTACAAAAACTTTCTGAAGATTCAAAATTAAGAATTTATAAAGCTTTTTTAAGAAATGCATCTAAGACAGGATATTTACCTGATTTCCTTCTTAGAAAAGAATTTTTGGCGATGAAAAATATACGAGGATTATCTAATATTGGTGATGGTGGTTCATTAAGCAGGATTATATTTGAAAAATGTGATAAATTGGGAGAATTAGAACTAGAAGAGGAACGTAAAGCTAAAAGATATATATATTTATCTGATTTGATGAATAGAAGTATGAATCAAGAAGAATATAAAACATTAATGAAGGGAATAGGATTAGATTAGCTTTTTTATTTAAAACTATCTTTAGTTAACTTTATAAATCAATTAAATTGTCAAAAAACTATGGCAAAGACCCAGATAAGATCAAGAAGAAAATTAACAGGCGGAAGATACAGGGATTACAGAAAGAAAAGACAGAGTGAGCTAGGAAGAGACTCAAGATTTACATTAATAGGGAAAAGGAAAGCTGCTAATATAAGAGTTATTGGCGGTAATAAGAAAGAAGTTTTATTCAGCGAAGAAATGGCCAATGTTCTAGATCCAAAAACAAAGAAAGTTAAGAAAGCAAAGATAAAAGTTGTTGTTGAAAATAAGGCAAATGTAAATTTTGTGAGAAGGAATATAATAACTAAAGGAACTATTATTGAAACAGAATTGGGAAAAGCTAGAATTACTAATAGACCTGGACAAGAAGGACAGGTAAACGCTGTTCTAATATAATTATTAAAGAATAAGATTGTTTTTAAAGATTTAAAATTTTGAAGGGTTATGGTTACTAAGCGTACTGATAGGGTAATAAGAACCCCTGAGTCAGATATTAAAAATATAAGAGAAGATATAATGGTTTTAAATGCAAAAAAGATAGTTAATTTTAATTTTGCTTCTGGGGATATTGATAAAAACGAAAGAAGTTATAATGTAACTTGCGAGGCGCAGAATTCAGCATTTTATGATGATCATATGTATCCTCCAGCGTTGGGACTTCCAAAATTTAGGGAAAAAATATTAGGCTTAATTGAAAAAAGAGAAGGTGTTAAGCTAAATTTGGAAGATATTGCCATAACTAGCGGAGGCATTAACGGATTATTTTTGACTTCTTTGATATATGTTCAGGAAGGAGATAATGTTGTATTACCATCACCTTATTGGACTCCTGTAGTAAATCAGATTATTATGCAGGGTGGAGAGGCAAGAACAATTGATGTTGATGAACAATTTGATTTAGATGTTGATGGAATCGAAAAAGCTATTAATTCAAAAACCGCTTTAATTATTATAACAAGTCCAGGTAATCCTACAGGAAAGATTTATTCAAGAGATAGAATAAAAAAAGTACAGGAAATTGCCAAAAGAAATGAAGTAAAAGTAGTTTATGATGAAGCTTACAGAGATGTGGTATTTGGAAATGAAAAAGAATTATTACCAAGTTTAAATGATGAATTGGATAATGGGAATATTGTAATAAGAACTTTTTCTAAATCATTAAGTATTACTGGATGGAGAGTTGGTTATTTATTATGTAAAGACAGAAAATTTTTGCTTAAAGATTTGGATAAAATGCTGTTACATACACAGAGTGGAGTTAGTACATTAGTTCAAGGAACATTAGCTAGAGCAAGTTATTTAGAATATAGAATGGAACGTACAAGGAGTGCTTATAGAGATAAAAGAGATACATTATTCAAATGGATAAGTAGAATAAATGGTGTAGATGTATTAAATCCAGAAGGTGGGTTATTCTTATTTGCGGATTTTAAGAAACATATTCCAGAAAATTTATCAGAACAAGAAAATGCAAATTACATATATAATGTTTTAAAATCTTTAAAGATTCCAATTTTTGTTGTACCTGGAAAAAGCTTTGGAGAAAGTTATAATAATTATGTAAGAATGGCTTACTCTGTTGAAAGTTTAGAAAGATTAGAACAAGCAGGTAGCATTTTACAAGAGTATTTTGGCAAAAAATAGCTATTTTATCACTTTTTCATTAAGCGAAAGCTTTATATACTGTAACATACATAGTTTTATAAAAGTTATTAAAATCGAGGTTTTAACTGTTAAAAATCATACTTAGGGGGGTTATTAATGACATCCTATGTTAAGAAATGCCCAGAATGTGGAGGCATAAATCTTATTCTGAACAAAGAAAAAGGTGAAGTGATTTGTAAAGATTGTGGACTAGTGATTGAAGAGAAAATGATTGATTTCGGTCATGAATGGAGAGAGTTTGATCATGATCAGGCTGCTAAAAGAAGAAGAGCAGGAGCTCCAATGACTTACACAAAATATGATAGAGGTTTAGGAACAAGTGTTGGACAAAGATCAGATGTTTATCAGCTTGGAAGCAAGGAAAGAAATAAATTCTTTAGATTAAGAAAATGGCAATATAGAATATCAACTGCTATTGAAAGAAATTTAAAATTAGCTTTGGCTGAGTTGAAAAGAGTTAGTTCTTATCTTAAATTACCAAAAAGCGTGGAAGAAGAATCAGCTAGAATATATACAATGGCGGTTCAACGTGGATTGGTAAGAGGAAGAAGCATGGAAAGTGTGGTTGCAGGAGCACTATATGCTGCTTGCAGAAGACATGAAGTTCCAAGAACATTAGATGAGTTAAGTGAAGCTTCAGGAATAGACAAAAAAGAAATTGGAAGAACATATAGATTTATTACAAGAGAATTAGGAATAAGAATATTACCAAGTAATCCAGTAGATTATATACCAAGATTTGCATCTGCTTTGAAATTAAGTGCTGAAACACAATCCAAAGCTGTTGAGATATTAGAAAAGGCTCAAAAAGCTGAGTTAACTTCAGGAAGAGGACCAACTGGAATTGCAGCTGCAAGTTTATATGTTGCTGCTTTAACTAATAATGAGAAAAGGACTCAGAGAGAAGTTGCGGATATAGCTGGAGTTACAGAAGTTACAATAAGAAATAGATATAAAGAGTTGTTAAAAGAATTAAAATTAAAAGATCAGATAAAGAAGAAGAATAAGAGAGAAGAGGAGTAGAAATGACATTTATTGATGGAGCAAAGATAATATTTCAGGTAACAGGATTAATTGTTTGGATTGCGCTCATAATTGGATTAGGATTCTATATTTATATGAGACTGAGTGAGAAGAAAGAACATAAACAAGCTATAAAAGAATATCAAGAAAAACATAAAGAAAATGTTCAAGAAACAGTAAAGAAATAATTAAAAATGCCAATAGACGATGCACTAGAGAAATTATCTGTAGATAAATTAACAGCAGAAGAAATAGTTAGAAGGTGTAATATGTGTGCTCGGCCTGAATATTATAGCGGACGCGGCGCTATATTTAGTGATTTGGATAGTGGAATCTTAGAGGCAGTTTATGTTAATATAAAAAATATTTATGGCAATCAAGCAGCTAAAAATTATGCACAGATGATTGCAGATATTCCAAAACTATCAGCTACAGATTTTTTGTTAACGTTATATTCTTTGGAAGGAAATAAATGGGAATGGAATAAAAGACTTTTGGGAAATCAAAATGGAATTTATATTGATGGAACAACAGATGAAGCAAGAATAGCAGTTGCTTTCGCAACAATTGCCAATGGTTTGTATGGTATTAATGATCGAGATGAAACAGGATTAATAAGAGGAGAATTTTTAATGAAGCATATAAATGAAATTAAGATTAAACGCAGAAAAAACAGATCAAAGAGTAGGTTAGAAGATGTATTATGGAATCCTCATGGCAGAAATGATGATGCCTGATTTTTTTTATCTTTAATAGAAAACAAAATCTTTTTATATAAGTAAATAAGTTTTAATTACATGGTAAAAAAAGGGACGAGTGAAAATCATCTTCTAAAACAGTTAGCTGAAAATCATGCAGCATTACAAAAAACTAGTTTAAAGTTAATTGAAAGCAATCATGAAGTTGTTAAGAGAATAGATAAATTAGTAGCGCTATTTGAGGAAGCTAGCAAACATGTTGCTGAAGTTGAAGTTGATGATGACAGAGTTAAAGTTTTAGTTGGGAAATTAGAAACATTACTAGAACAAAATAAAGATATTGCTAAAGGATTAATTTTATTAGAGAAGTATGTTCGGGGAAGAAGCGAGTTTGAACCTGGAATAAGAAGTGAAGAATTTAAAGGATTCTAAAATGGATGAAATTGAATTTCTTGTAGATCCTGGATTTGATGAAAAACAAGAAGAGTTAAGAAAGATAATAGACAGAATTGTTAAAAAAAGCAGAAGCTATGATGCAAGAGCTATAATATTAAAGAAATTTATTATAAATTTAATTAAAGCAAGTGGCAAATCACATTATAAAAAGATTGTTAATCCTGAAAAAGCAAGAGCGATTCAATTATTAAAAAGAGCTTTAGATGAAAGAGAGATGATGGAAGAAAGAGCTGTTTCCCAACCAATTGTAGAGATTAAGCCAATTCAAAGACCAGTTCCTATAAGAAAACCTATTATTAGAAAACCATTAAGTTTTCAAGTTCCAAAACTGAATAGATATATTTCAACTTCCGAAAGGTTTGAACAACCAAAAGTTAAGGAAGAAAATATTAAATTTAATGAGCTGGGAGATAAGAGCAATATTGCAATGCAACCTTGGAAAGCTGGCGGAGAATATCAAGAATCAGGATCATTAGAAGACGTTAAAGAACCTCAAGAAGAATTAGATTTAACGAATCCATTACAACAACAAATGTTAAGACAGATGCCTCCCCCACCAAGACCGCCTGGAGAAGCTAAAACTATTATGATAAAGAAAGATAGCAAGCCATTAGATTTTGTAAATAAAAACAATATCTATGAAATTGATTTAATTGATATAAGTGGAGATAAATATAAGGTGTATAAAGACATAGTAGCTGCTATAGGAAGAAAGTTAGAGATGAAACCTGATTTATTAAATTCAGATGAATACAGAAATATTGTAAAGAAGATATTACAAAAAAATAAGGCAGTTATTAATAATAAAGATTTAGCAGATATTAATGAATATATAAAAATGAATTATTTAGGATATGGAATAATAGATAAGATGATAAAAGATGATAAAGTAAGAAGCATAAAATGTGATGGGGCAAGCAAGGCATTGGTTGTTGAACATATAGATTATGGGTTATTAAAAACAAATGTTGTTATAAGGAGTAATAATGAATTAGATGATTTAATCACAAGATTGGCTAAAAAAGCAGGAATAGCAGCTGATAAAAATAATCCGATTGTTGATGGAATATTGCCAAATGGAGCCAGATTACAGGCAACATTAGGCGGAGATTTTGTTACAAGTAAATTCTTTATTAAAAAGTAAGGTTTTTAAGTTAGATAATATTAAAGATTTATATGAAAAAGAGGAGAGTAGATGATAGATTATTTATTGAGATTGCTATAATATTTTTATTATTGATAATCTTTGTTGGAATATTTTTAAACTCTTTTGAAAAAGAGGTTATAAGAAAATCACCTTATCAACCCATTAAAATTAAAGTAATTGATATAAATTCAAATGCAGCTAATTATTATGTTAATGATAATATTGTTTTTAATGGTCAATGGGAAGATGTTAAAAATGCCAAACTATTAATTTCAGAAGATCAAAATTTTGCAAATTGCGATTATAATGATAATACAGGATGTTTATGTGCTTCTAGTTCTGGAATAAACTCTGGAAGCTGTAATATAATTGCCGATAAACCTTATAGAACAATTAATTGGCATGGAAGGATATGCGATGAGGATAATGATTGCGAAGATGGAATTGTTTTAAAATCAACAATAGATAATGCAGTAATTTATTATGATTATTTGTTTACTCTAGCAGATATAACTGCTGAAGATCCAAATTTATTAAATGTAGGTGAAAATAATAATGTAAGTTCTATTTGTTTATTGCAAGATTGTAATAAACCAATAACATTAAATGATATATTAAATGATGATGCAAATAGTGGTTATTTCATTATTGAAAGTTATGTTGGTAAGGTAAGATCATTAGTAAGAGTTAATTTTCCTTTTGTTACATTACCTGTTAATGGAGAGCTAACAAAAATAGATTTTAGATTTGATGGGGTAGGACATGGAAAGAAAATACCAGACCATGAATTGAAGATTTATTATTTTGATAAAGATAGCAATCAATGGAGCTTGCTAGGAAATTTATTAAGTAGCAGTATAACAAAGAATAGTTTTAGTATAACAAGCAATTTAAATCAAATTAAAAATTATAATGATATTAGTTTCTTAGTTTTCGATAATAAAGGAGAATTACATACTGGAAGCGGAGGTAGCGGCGGGGGTGGAGGAAAAAAACCAAAATTAGAACCTTCTACACCCAGAAGTTTATTTCTGATTTACATTTTTATATTTATTTTATCATTTATCTTAGTAATGCTTTTGTTTAATAAAAAGAAAAAAATATATATTATTTTACCTTTAATCTTATTATCTTTGAGTTTTGTAGTTTATGCTCCTGATAATATTGAAAGCAGGATAGATTGGGGCTATAGTGATATTTATTTTTTTATAACTAATTATTGGACAAATCAAGTAAATATTATGAATAGAGCTCCTGTTTTTGATGATAATATTGTTTATATTGAAGGAAAATTAAGTGTAGGAAGTGTTAATTTTAAAGTGTTAGCTTCGGATATTGATAATGATGTTTTAACATTTAATGATAATACAAGTTTATTTGATATAGATAATAATGGAAACATTAACTTTGTTGTGGATAATAGCAATATAGGAATACATAATGTTAATATTTCAGTAAGCGATGGAGATTTAGTAATATCTAGAGATTATCAATTTGAATTAATTAATGATGTTGTTACACCGCCGACTGGGGGAGGACCTCCAGGGGGGGGTGGCGGTGGAGGTGGCGGAGGAAATGGTGAAGGAGAGACAACAATAACCAGAACAAAAGGATATCAAGAAGATTTGTTTAAATTTTATATTGCAGATTTAAGGAATAATAGTATTTATAATTTTAGTTTGAATGCAGGAGACGGTTTTATTGTTATATTAAATAATTTTAGTAATAAAACATATTTTGTTAATCTTGTTTTAAACAAAAACATAGAATTAAGAGATGAAGATGGATTAATAATAAATCTGATTAATGGGAAAAATATTACAATTGATTTAGATAAAACAAGTGAGTATTATGTTGAAATGAAAAGCGATGGAAATGTTATAATAAAAGCAATAAAAAAATCAAACAAATTATTTCCAATTATAGAAAAGCCACAAAACCTGACCATAATAGGAATTGAGATTTACCAATATTGGTTATTATTAATAATACTTATATTGGTAATTGTTTTAATATGGAAGTTAAATAAATTAATCATGAATATGATTTATCCAGTTGGGAGATAGTTCATCAATACGCCACCTAGGATTAATATCAATTGTGTTGATTTCATTTATTTTATTTGTTTTGTAATTTAATATTCCATTCCAAGCTATCATTGCTGCATTATCACCTGAATATTTTATTGGAACAAAGTAGAATTTAGCTTTCCTTTCTTTACACATTATACCTAACATTTCAATAAATTTTTTATTAGCAGCTACACCCCCTATAAGCAAAGCTTCTTTTTTATCACAATGTGCCATTGCCCTTTCTGTAACTTCTGTCATCATGGCAAAAAATGTTTCTTGTAATGAAAAGCATAAATCTTCTATTTTATTTCCTTGCTTTAGTTTTTTTATTGCTTCTGTGATAATTCCAGAAAATTCAACATCCATTCCCTTAACTGTGTAAGGAAGTTTTATGTATTTTCCATTTTTAGCTAGTTGTTC
>DATDYQ010000003.1:0-17578 GCA_035288965.1 Candidatus Nanoarchaeia archaeon | reverse complement strand
TAGGTTTTAAATTTTCCGATATTCTTTTAGAAATTTTAAGATTAAGAGTCTGCTCAAATCAAGTTCATTGTGACTTCAATAGAGTTTTGCCAGATTATGTTATGTATATTGGTTTTGTTGTAATCTTTATGGGTTTAGCATTAATAATATCTTCGTTTGTTAGTGAGAAAAAATGAAAATCAATGAAACATGGTTAGGGATTACTGGAATAATATTAATCCTATCTGGAATTTTTTTCATTTTAGGCATTAGTGTTCCAAGGTTGCAGTTTTTAATAAATATTATCTTAATTGGTTTTGGAATAATTTTGATAATTACTTCTAATAAAAAAACAAAGTTTTTAGGAACTGGGGTAATCTTGTTAATTTTAGGTTTATATATTTTAATTGATTTCTCTAGACCAGTATATAAATTTGATTCTAATTTTAATGATATTTCACCACAAATCACATTTATTAGTAATCCTACTGGAATAATATCTATAGTTTTAATAATTATAGGCATAATATTAATCATAATGGGAATTAAATCTAAAAAATGAAAAAAACAAAAAAACCAATAAAAAAAGAACCTAAAGAATTATTTGAAGTAGCAAAACATCTTAATCCCAACTTATTCAAAAAAACAGTAGAACAAGTTCCAACAAGAAATGGTTTTGGAGAAGGTTTAGTTGTAGCAGCAGAAAAAAATAATAATATCCTAGGTTTATGCGCAGATTTAACAGATTCAACAAAAATGAATTCATTTAAAGATAAATTTCCCTTAAGATTCATAGAAGTTGGAGTTGCAGAGCAAAACATGATGGGAATTGCAGCTGGTTTGGCTTTAAATGGAAAAATTACTTTCTTAGCAAGTTATGCTGTTTTCTCACCTGGAAGAAATTGGGATCAACTAAGAGTAAGCGTATGTTACAACAACGTTAATGTAAAGGTAATAGGAGCTCATGCAGGAATCTCAGTAGGTCCAGATGGAGCAACACATCAAGCTTTAGAAGATGTTGCAATTACAAGAGTTTTGCCTAATTTAACTGTTGTTGTTCCTTGTGATTCAATAGAGACAAAAAAAGCAACTCAAGCAATTGCAGAAAAAAAAGGTCCATGTTATTTAAGATTAACAAGAGAAAAAACTCCAATAATTACAACATTAAAATCACCTTTCATTATAGGCAAAGCAGAAATATTAGCAGAAGGAACAGATGTTACATTAATAGGCGCAGGTCCTGTTTTATATGAAGCTTTAGTCGCAGCAAATGAACTCCAAAAACAAAAAATTTCCTGCCAAGTTATTAACTGTCATACTATAAAGCCAATTGATGCTAAAACAATAATTAATGCAGCAAAAAAAACAAAAGCTTTTGTTACAATAGAAGAACATCAAATAAATGGAGGAATAGGTTCAGCTATTTCCGAAGTTATAACTCGTAACTATCCTATTCCAATTGAATTTATCGGCATGCCTAACTCTTTTGGAGAATCAGGCCAGCCAGATGAACTTTTAAATAAGTATGAAATGAAATCTAAACATATTATTTTAGCTGTAAAAAAAGTGTTAAAAAGAAAATCAACTAAATAGTGTTATAACTAAAACTCCAACGATCATTATTATAACCCCTATTAATCTTTCTTTAATCCCCTTTTCTTTAAATATAAAATACCCATATAAAACAGTTAAAATTGCACTTGCTCTTTTAATTGAAATTACATAAGCAACCAATGCTAGATTTATAGCAGCCATTTGGAATGTTAATGATAAAGCACTAAATAATCCCATTGGTAATAAAATTTTATAATTTGTTTTTATTAATTTAATATTGCTTCTTGATTTAAAATATACAACTATAAACAAAAGAATTAATGTTATTATGTTCATAGATATTGTCCAAAATATAGGAGAAGAATTTTTAATTCCAATCTTATCAAGATTTGCCCCTATACTTAACAAGAGAGCAACCACCAACATTAATCTAGGTCCTTTTTCTTTTAACAAAGCTTTAAATGGCGCTAAAAATCCTTTATATCTCTCTTTAATATTCAAAACATAGGCTCCCAAAACAATAAGAAATATACCAAGAATACCAAGCATACCAGGAAATTCATGAACAATTAATGGAGACGTTATTAATAAAAATAAAGGAGTAAATGTAACCATTGGAGTTGTAATGGATAAATCAGAATGCTTAATTGCCCTCATGTATAAGATTAATACCATTGCATTCCAAAGGCCAGTAAAAACTAAGATCATCCAAAAATTTTTCCCTAATCCAGGCATATCAATAAAAAACAATAAAGGAAATAAAAAAATAAAACCAAATAATTTTAATGAAAAAGAAGCAATATATTCATCAACATTTTTTGAACTTTTTTTACGAAATAAATCAACTAAAGAACTAAAAAAAGCTGTTAATATAGCCAACACAATCCATATCATAAATTTATTAACTATCTAAAGCTTTTTAAATCTTTCATAATTATTAATTTCATGATAAATCCAATAGCTTTCACAATAGGAAGTTTACAAATAACATGGTATGGAATTATTTACGCATTATCCTTCTTAATAGGGATTTTAATAGCAGCTAAATTAGCAGTTAAAAGAAACATTCCAAAAGACAAAATTTATGATTTTGCTCTTTACTTAATCATTTTTGTAGTAATATTTGCAAGATTATTTCACGTGTTTATTTACAATTTTTCTTATTATATTAATAATCCATCTCAAATTTTACAAATTTGGAAAGGTGGAGTTTCATTAATAGGTGGTTTTATTGGAGCAGTTTTAGCTGCATTATACTTTTGTAAGAAAAATAAAATTAACTTCTATGATATAGGAGATATCTTTGTTATTCCATTAGCTCTTGGCACAACATTTGGAAGAATTGGAAATTTCATTAATCAAGAATTATATGGAAAAATAACAACCTTGCCATGGGCTGTTAAGTTTGATAATGTAACTGGATTAAGACATCCTACACAAATTTATGAAGCTATAGGTAATTTCCTTATCTTTATTATTTTATTAATAATGTGGAAAAAAACAACTAAAAAAGGCTTATTATTCTGGACATATATTTTAGTTTACTCTTTCATAAGATTTTTAGCAGAATTCTTAAGAGATACTCCTGATTTAGTTGCTAACACCTTAACAATAACTCAAATAATCCTAGTTCCGATATTTATTCTAGCTTTATTTTTTATAACTAAAAAGAATGAGATACAACAAACAACAAATCCTTAAGGAAATAGGAAATAAACAAAAGATTCTAGAAAGATCTACTGTTACCATAATAGGTTTAGGAGCTATTGGAACAAATACAGCTTCATTATTAGCAAGAGCAGGTGTTAATTTACATTTAATTGATCGAGATATAATTGAGCTTGATAATCTACAAAGACAAACGTTATTTACAGAAGATGATATTGATAAGCCAAAAGCATTACAAGCATTTAATCATTTAAAAAAAATAAACTCTTCAATTAAAGTTTCTTATTCTATCTCTGATTTAACTTATAAAAATATTAATTCTCTAATAAAAGGTTCTTTAATTCTTGATTGTACAGATAACATGTTTACTCGATTCTTAATAAATGATTATTCAATGAAAAATAACATTCCATGGATTTATTCAAGTGTTATTGGAACTAAAGGTTTAATCTTTTCAATTGTTCCTAAAAATACATGTTTTTCATGTTTATTTAAGATTCCGACAACTTCTTTAGAAAGCTGCGATACATCAGGAATACTAAATACAGCTTCATCTTTATCCTCCAATATTCAAGTTACAGAAGCAATAAAGATTCTAACAAAACAAAAATTTACAAAAGAATTAATTAAATTTGATATCTGGAATAATTCAATAGAAAAGATAAAAGTAAAGATAAATAAAAATTGTTTAACTCATAATAATAAATTTCCTTTTTTATCTGGAGAAAATAAAGAAAATATCATAAAGATATGCGGCAATAATATATTTCAATTTAAATCAAAAAACAATTATTCTTACTTGATAAATAAATTAAAAAAAGTTGATAAAATTATTTTAAATAATGATTATTCTATTTTCAAAAATTCTTTTATATTTAAAGATGGAAGAATTTTAGTAAAAGCTAGTTCTTTATCATTAGCTAAATCTTTTTATGAAAAATATATGTAATATATATAATATATATAAATTAGTAAAGTTTATAAATGGCCTAATTTGCAAAACCATACTCTTATAACAGAGATGGAGGAATAAAATGAATGAACAATATGTTGGATATACAATTGGACCAGGAGAAAGTGCTTTAGCTGATTACTTTGCAGCATACCATGCAGCAAACGTAGATGGTGATGTTGATTCAGGTAAAAAAACAGATAGATTACACAAAAATCCAACCATAGCAGATTTATTAACACTTGGAGTTGGCTCAGGAATAACAAGCCAGACTTTAGAGTATGACGAAAATGCTAAAAGAAGTATTATACATGGATTCGTTGGAGAAGACGAACAAGCACATGAAGAAATAAAAGTTAGATTTAGATTATAAACATAACTTTTTAAATACATTTTTTCTTTATTTTTATATGAAAATCAAAGCTTTTATCGAAAGAGAAAACAAAACAAAAGAGATAACATTAAAAGAAAATTCTAAAATAATTGACTTGCTAAAAGAACTTAAAATTAATCAAACATCTGTTTTTATTACTAAAAATAATGAAATTGTAATAGAAGATGAAAAATTAGAAGATAAAGATGAAATAAAAATATTAAGTGTAATCTCAGGTGGATAATGACTTGTAAGAATTGCTCGATAAAACCAGTTTATTCTCAGATATCTGGAGTTAAACTTTGCAGATCATGTTTTATTAAATATTTTGAAAAGAAAGTTATTAAGACAATAAAAAAATATAATCTAATACAAAATAACGATAAAATAGCCGTTGCTGTTTCTGGCGGAAAAGATTCATTATCATTACTATATTTACTAGATAAATATGCTAAAAAATATAAAAATCAAAAATTAATTGCTATTTTAATAGATGAAGGTATTGAAACTTACAGACCAAAAACAATAGAAGATGCTAAAAAACTAGCTAAAGAATTAGATATTGAACTGAAAATCTACTCTTTTAAAGATGAATTTTCTAAACCATTAGATAAGATTCTTAAAGAACTAAAAGAAAATGCATGTTCTGTCTGCGGCACATTTAGAAGATATTTATTAAATAAATATGCAAGAAAATTAGATGTCACAAAACTAGCAACCGGCCATAATCTAGATGACGAAGCTCAGTCTATCTTAATGAACCAATTTAAAGGCAATATAGAAGTTTCAGCTCGTCTTGGTCCAATAACCGGGATAATTAAAGACAAGAAATTCATTCCAAGAATAAAGCCATTATATTTCATGACAGAAAAAGAAACAGCAATTTATTCTTATCTTAAAGGCTTTACTTCTAAATTTATTGAATGTCCCAATTCTTATGATTCTTATCGTGATGAAGTAAGAAACCTGTTAAATTCATTAGAAGTTAAATATCCTGGAATTAAATATTCCATTGTTAATAGTTTTTTAGTTACACTTCCATTGCTTAAAGATCATTACTCTAAATCGAGAAAGATGGAATATTGTTCAAAATGCAATGAACCTTGTTCTGGAACTATCTGTAAAGCTTGTAGAATTATAGAAAAAATAAAAAATTAATCATCGTCATAGTCGCAGTAGTCATCTTTATCTCGATCACAATAGCCATCATCCCATCTTCCATCAATCCATCTCCAAAATCCTGAATGATGTCTGCTATGTCTATAACTTCTATCAGAATAATCGTAGTTTCTTGGTTTATAACAAACCCCACTATCTTCCCCATAGCAATAACCACTTGTTCTATGGAACCAATCATACCCAAATCCATGATACCAATCATATCTTGGTCCTCTGTCTTCTATTGTTGTATGTATAACTACAACCGGTTTATCGCCATGCATTAACAAACTAGAATCATAATAAGTACTAGTTGTATCAACTATCTGACTATTATCAGAACTACCACTATTAACGTAGTATGTTACCTCAGCTTTAACTACCTGTAAGGCTATTAATGACACTACCAATATTATTCCAAATGTTAAGAGTTTATTCCTCATTTTCGCACCCCCCATCTATTTAAGATAATAAAAATATATAAAGATGTATGTTACTTAGTTTTAGAAGTTACATCTTCATCATAACATGGCTTTCTTTTAACAAATTCTTAAAGGTAATAATCCATAATATTAATACTATAATAAATCCTATTCCTATAGCAATAAGTACATTTCTTGAATTAGGCGATCTTAAAACATTAATATTTCCACCATTCAATAACATATAAGAATAAAACCCAATTGCAACCAACATTACAAATAACATTAAATTTAAACCAATTAGCTTACCTCTTTCCATAAAAATGATAAGTATAACTAGAATTTAAAGCTTTTTATGTTGTAAATATCTCATCTAAAAGATTTTTAACACTTTTAATTCCCTTACTAGTGTCTTCTATAACAACATTCAAAACATCTTTTGATATCTGTTCTAGTGAAATGCTTCTTTTTGCTTTATCAGTTAATAAGAATGATCTTTCCATTTTGCAAGATCTTATTTCACCATCAGCAGCCA
The DNA here is from genome assembly GCA_035288965.1 of Candidatus Nanoarchaeia archaeon. Taxonomy (GTDB): domain Archaea; phylum Nanobdellota; class Nanobdellia; order SCGC-AAA011-G17; family JAGVZF01; genus DATDYQ01. The sequence continues at coordinate 10,937 of DATDYQ010000003.1, read as the reverse complement.
TTATACTATATGCTATATGTGCCATTGCAGGACTTCCATAACCATTTGAACTAAAACCAATATTACAACTTGTTTCTAAAGGTTCCATATTTAAAGAAAAATTTTTATCAAAAAAATAGTTAAAAATACCTAAATCAACAACCTTTCTATCATATATAAAAATCAAATCCTGTTTCCTTAATTTCCGATTATATTGAATTTTTTCTACAGCCATTTCAATTACCCTTCGAATAATATCTTTGTTACATCTTTTGGTTTTAATTTACTTCCCATTATTCTAGGAGACCCAAATATCATATCTCCACCACTCCATTTATCTGTTTCCTCTTGAGCTATACCTTCAGCTTGATTTAATCTTCTACATCCATCTTCAATAGAATAATCGTCATAAGGATCAGCCTTTCCTACGGAATAAGAAAATGTTCCATCTCCTCTATTCTTAGCAGATACAAATACATTAATTCCCTTTGCAAATAACTCGCTTCTAGCGTAATATCCAATTTCCTCAATTACAGCCCATCTATTTCCGCTTACTATCTCTCTATATCTAGTATCAGGCTCTATTTTCTGTCCTCTTCCTAAAGTATACTCTGAAATCCTGTTTCCTACAGTATCAATTATATTTCTAGTTTCGTTTTCATCCATAAATGGGACTCTTCCAGCCATTCTTGCATTAACATAAGGTTCAAATATCCAGGCAAGCTCATGTATAATGCTCATTTTAGGATCAATAGGATAAATTCCAGCAGTCGTATCAAGTAAACCCTGTACTGCAACTAATCTCGTTATTAAAGGCTCACTTTTTATTCTATATATTCTTTCATGATTTCTAAATAGCCAAACAGACAAGCAAACATCTTGGTCACCATCATTTACATTTAAATTAACATATGGTTGTCCATCTTTTTGAAATTTGTCCAACAAACCCTTTTTTATAGCAATATGAGTTTGTTCGCACGTGCTTCTTGTAAATAATCTATCAACTTCTTCATGATGATTGAGGTTTGCTCTTGGTCCATTGCTATCATACCATGGTTTACCTATAACAAATCCATCTAATGCTATTGAAAAAGCAGGATAATCTCTGATAAATTCCTCTCTTGTTCTATTAACTCTTGGTTCAATATTTAAGTTTATCATTAATATTATATCAATATTTCTATTTAAAAAGCTTTCTATATGTAACCACTATAAAGAAAAAACAAATGGGCCCGCCCAGGATCGAACTGGGGACCACCGCCTTGTAAGGGCGGTATCATAACCGCTAGACCACGAGCCCATAGTAACCATTCAAAACAGATTATTTTTAAAACTTTCTATCATGCTATTATTTATGAAAAGAACATTTACAGCAATGTTGGGAAAAAAAGAGTTTACTTTTTATTTAGAATATCAATATTCAGTAAAACAAGACCAACCAAGAATAGAAGGATTATTGGCGACTATTGAATCCGAGTCTTTAGATTTTGATATTTCATTAACAGACGAAACCTTTAGAGATAAAAGATTTTACTACGCTGAAATAAGAGTTATGCATTTTCCAGATTTTCCAGATCTAGAGAATAAATTTTTGAAATGCCGTTATTATCCAAGAGAAAAATTAGAAGAAAATAATAAAGAACAAAAACAAGCTCCAAATCACTGGTACTGGTTATTTACTAAAATGAAGGAACCACTTAAGTTTAAAGATTAAGTTGTTATATCTTTATCAACAACAATTTCAGACAAAATCTTTATCTTTTTATTTATTTCAGCTGCTTCTTCATATCTTTCTGAATAAATAGCACCAATCTTGTCTACATAAGCTGATATTATATTTAATTTTTCATGCTCATTTGTTTGAGCAACACCAATAAGATTAATTACATCTGGGGAAAAATCAGCTCCTTGGGTAAACTTTCTAAGATTTGATACAGCTATCATTTCCAGTATGTTTTCTTTACTATCTATGGCATGCAATAATTCGCTGGTCATAGCATACAATCTTAATTTTAAATCTTTTTCTTTATAATTCTTATAATTATCTGTAAATGTTTTATCATCTTCAAAATTTGTCTTATTAATTTTAGCTTTAGATTCCAGTTGGGACATATAATTTGCAAGGTAAGCTGTTGATAATCCATATAAACTAAAAATCGCAAAATCTAATCCATTAATTTCTCCGCCGAAAATAATATCCCCATTATTTATTTTATTAATATCTTCTAAACTTTTAAATCTTGCCGGTGCAAAAATCATTGGAACTATTCTAATTTTATATTTTTCAAGTTCCTTTAACATTTCTTGAGCCCGTTTCCAAGCTTCATCAACCATTTCTATAGCTTCTTTGTCAATGTTTTTATATTCAAGCAAATCTGATTTATTAGTAGCGGCATAAATTCCAGGATATTCATATATTGAGCAATTTTCACAATGTGGTTTTAAATTATGCACATACACCAAAACCTTTCCCTCTAAGTTGTTCTGATCTCCTTTCTTAAATTCAAACATTTTTACCATCTCCCATAATCTCTTTTAATTCATGAATATTACAATTTAATTTGTTAAAAAATTTTGTTATTTCATCATTATTAAACCCAATTCTTTTCATTTCTGAAACTCCAGATTTTATCATGTCTTTTCTTATAGTTGTATAATCTATAAATTCAAATTTACCCTCAATCTGTCTTCTTTCATCATCTACAAGTAATCTTACAGATTCCTTTCCAGGTCCATATTGTTTTAATATTTTACCTGGGTCATTTAATAACTCTAATTCCCCTGGGTGAAATTTCCAATTATTACCTGTTGTAACTATTTTATTATCTACAAAATAAACCTCCCAAACAGTACCAAGAGGCATTTCACGTATATTCCCACCATAATAATAATTCTTTACATCATTAAAAGTTTCCAAACCCATAGTCTTCACAACTTTAACTTTATCTCCTGGAGAAAAAGTGCGCATAGTATTCTTCCAGTTTAATATATATATCATTTCTAAATTGCTCACAATTATATCTACATATTTATTATAACTTAAGTTGTCATTTACTTTTTCCCAGCCTTCTGTAGATTGATTAATTCTTTTTTTTATATTATCATTTAATATCATAGCTAATTTTTTATATTCTGTTTTTTTAGCATCTAATTCTATAAGCTTTGTTTCAAGATTAGAGAGAATATTCTCTCTATCTTCTTTCGTTCTCCTGTACATTGAAGCTAATTCGATTAATGACATTTTTACTTTGTATGTTTTCTCATAAGGTTATGTAAATACTTTTCAGGATCACTAACTACCTTAGAGGTAATTGTAAACTCCTTCTGTTTATACAATTTTAATGCATTTCTATAATCTTCAAGCATAGTTTCGCATAAATCTCTAGGGCTAATTCCTGTTTCGACAGATTTTTTAGCTAGTAGATTATATGCATCTGGTTTTTCCAGAATAAATTTAATGCCGTCTTTTTGATAAACATCATCAAAGAAGTTTTCTAAAGAAGATTCCATTATCAAACTTACTAATCTTTCTTTTGGATGTTCTACCAAATCAGAGTCTACAACTAACTCCTTAACATCAGTTGATGGAAGCTCATACATAAAATCAAATAATGTATCTTCAATAACCTTTGTTAACGCTCTAGCTCCTATTTTGTCTTTTGCAGCCATGCCGGCAAATACTCTTAATGATTCATCATCAAAAGTTAAGTTAATTCCGTAATCCAAGAAATCATTTGTATAATGCCTAATCACAGAGTCGCCAGATGTTTTTAATATGGAATATAAATCATTTTCATCCAAATCATCTAGCGCAACTCTTATTGGCAACCTTCCTATAAATTCTGGTTCAAATCCATAATCAATAAAATCTTGGCTTGTAAGCTGGTCATACCATTTCCCATTGCCATCTTCTTCTTCAAGCATAGTTTGCAATCCTGGGAAATTATGTTTTCCTAGTATATCTTTAGCTTCCTCAACATCAACTTTTCCAGTTTTTAATCCAAGTCTTTTTGTTACATCCTTTTCTAAACCCGGAAATGCTCCTGCCATAATAAATAGTATGTGTTTTGTATTTATCACTGGCTTTTTGCCTTTCATTTTTTTCATTTCATTCATAGCATGCGCAGCAGCAAGAGGGTTATAGTTAGATATTAATTCAACATCATAATCTTCCATAAGTTTTAACAATCCTCTCTGTACTTCTACTCCTGAAACATCTTTTCCAAAAACATCCCCTCTTCTTATCTTGTCTATCTCATCGATATAGACTATGCCATACTGGGACAATTTAGTATTCTTGTCAGCAGCAAACCAAAGGTCTCTTACCATATCATCAACATCTCTTCCAACATATCCTGTTGCGCTAAATTTTGTTGCATCTTCTTTTACAAATGGAACTCCTACTAGTTTTGCAACTTTCGAAACCAAATAAGTTTTTCCAACACCTGTATTTCCGAGCATCAAAACATTTTTCTTTATAAAAGCATCATCACCATTACCTTCTCTTTGATTTCTTCTTATTCTAGCATAATGATAGCATATTGCGTTAGCCAAGTATTTTTTAGCTTTGTCTTGCCTAATAACATCTTTATCTAAAGCAGTTTTAACATCTTTCGGTTTCATATCAAATTTAATCTCTAATGGTTTATCTTCCGCAGCTTGTTGTTCAGCCTCTTCTCTTTCTCTTCTCTCTTTTTCCCTTTCTAAAATTATTCTAACTTCTTCTTCTTCTCTTCCCCTTCTCTCGTCATTTACCATTTTATTGTACCTCGCTATTTGTTCTTTCTAAAAATTCTTTATGAAGCTGCAAGACAGCATATAAAAATACATCTTTAATATTAAGTTCTTTATTAAAGATATGATCCATTACCTCTTGCTTAATATTAGGTTTTTTTATTGTATCACAATATACCTTTGCGCCAAATAAGTTTTTCAATTCTTCTATATCATTTACAGATTTTAATCTCTCTTCTACACCACTTAAATAATTATTGAACCTTGCAGCAGCTATCATCTGTTCCATTCCAAAACCTTTAAAGTACCCAAATAAATCTTCATTATTTACTTCTTCTTTTTCTTCAACTTTTCCCAATATCTTATTCTCAAATTTTCCATTTACATTAGATAAAGTAATAAATATATCATGATAGATATCTCCGCCTATTCTTAATACAGTTTCTTTATAAGATTCTAAAGGATTATGTTCAAAACTTCTAGTATAACCTTTAGCTAAATCAGCCAAAATTAATGCAGCCATGCTCTCTTTATCTTCTTTAACAAGATATAAATTAACCTCGTTATGATCTAGATTTTTTATGATATAATATGTTAGAAGGCTATTAGCTAAATCTCCTTTAAGCATCTTAAAATCTAGACGTAAATTAGTATCATTGCTAAATATAGAAGCAATTTTTCTAGTAGGATCAAAATCTATCTTGGGTAATACTAATCTTTCTGTTTTTATTTCTTCTTCTCCATCCAATACATCAAATAATTCTACCTTTGTTTTCATAATAATCCCAGTATCCCTTTTCCCTTCTTTTCTTTTTTCTCCATATCTACAACAGGAACTTCTTCATTTTTTTCTTCTATAATTAATCCACCTCTTGGTTCACATTCACATACTTTTTTGATAAAATTAATGCCTAATCTATTCTCTAAGCTTGCACCATATTTTAAATTTCCATTTATTGGTTCGCCATATTTTTTTGAGTTAAAAATAGTTCTGGCTTCGTTAACCATTATCCCACCAATAATCTGGTTTGTCATTATTACAGAAGGATTTGGAGCTTCCAAACACCCAATTTTCTTTCTCCTCTCTTCAGCCTTAACACCAAGTTCATAAATATTAAGTTGGCAGTCCATACAAGATGTCTTTCCAGGAACATATATTGCTACCTGTCCTGCTTGATAATCAGTTCCTCCACTAATCAAAGGAATTTTATTTTTGATTGCATAATCACTAATCACAGATCTAACAGTAAAATTATCTACGCAATCAAATATAGCATCATATTTTCTTGCAAAATTTGATTTTTCTGTAAATCTATCCACAAACCCATCAGAGTTTATGAATTTCCTTCCAATCTTCTTGATTTTTTCAGACAATGCTTTAGCTTTTTTTTCTCCTACAACATCATAATACAATATCTGTCTATTTAGGTTAGTATCTTCTATTCCATCAGGATCAATAATATCAATTCTTCCAACACCCAGTCTTGCTAACCCGAGCCCAACAAAATTTCCAAGAGCTCCTGCTCCTATTAACAAAACATCTTTGTTTAAAAACTCCCCAATCTTTCTTTCTTCTAATTCAAATTCTTCTCCAAAAGTAAATCTTCTTCTATTTTTTAAATTATAATAAAGGGGAACACTTAATTTTTCATCGTCATTCATCAATAGTTTTTTTACTTCTTCAGATATCAATCCACCTAAAACTAGGCTTACGAACTCATCTTGTTCATCATCTTTAAATTCATAAAGCAGATGTCTTCCATCCCTTGTTATTTTATCATGTAATATTAGTTTTCCATAATATGATTTAGATGAAGTAACAATTAATGGTGTTTTAGTTTCATAAGCATATTCTAGCGATAAAGCCTTAGATCTTGGATCATTTGTAGCATCAATTATTAAATCTGAACCTTTTAAAAAATATTTTGAAGCGTTCCCAATAAGTCTGGAGGACAAACCCATGATATTTATATTTGGATTAACTAATTTTAATTTTTCTTCTATAGAATGGGCCCTATTATCTTCTAATGTAAAATCCAAAAATCCATCATTAGTTGCATGAGCATCATCTATTATTCTTATATTTCCAACACCTAATGCGCTCAAGGGAATTGCAATATATTGAGCTAATAAATCAGACCCGATTATTGATATCGTACTATCTGTTAATTTCTGCTGATCCCAGCCTTCTATTAACTCCTGTCTATTATATCTATTCTTTTCGTTGATCTTTGCTTCCATCTCTTGCTCCAATTAATCTTTTAATATCAACTTCCTCATCTTTAGCTGCTCTTTGTGCAATGCTTGCAGAATAGATTTCTACAGCTTCATTTCTGGTTGATGGGTCATTAAAGAATGTTACAAATTCTAATGCAGCTTCATCATATTTTCCATCAATAAGCTTTTTCTGAATTTTTTTACTTTCATCATATGTTAATATAGTATTAAAAATCTTCCTTCCTTTATTGTCCCATATATCATGATTATCCTCAGTCTTTCCAACAATAGATACGCTTTCTTCTAATGTAATCCCATCATGTTTAACAAATTCTTTTAAAACCATTGACATCCATGTACTATATTTATCATTAGGTTTAGATGATTCAGCATATCTTAATGATTCTCTTGCAAATTTTATAACATTATCATCTATTCCCAAAAATCTTGGTACATATTTCTCTATTAACATGCTTCTTTCTTCTAAATCTCCTGTAAAAAATTCAAACATAAAATTAAAAACTTCTTGTTTTTCTTTATCTGTTTTAATATCTTTATCAATGACAGATGCTATAGAATCAAAAACACTCCCCCAAATCCTTGGCGGAACAATATTGGTATCTTTTTCTGGATACCCAACATCCCTTATAGCATCAACTAAATTCTTTCTATCAATAATTACTCTCCTAAGAACATCTTCCATAAATCTGCTGTATTTACAATTCATATATTGGTAATGATAAATGTATCCTATAGCCTTTTCAGCAAATAATCTATTAATATCTTTTTGTATTGTTTCTTTATCAACTATATCTTTCTTAGGCTGTTCATTAGAAGTAACAGAAATATCAACAACTCCACCCCTTTTTGTATCAACAACTTGCTGAGTATAGCCTTTCTTATAGTTTGTTAATTGATGTAAGAAAGATTTCGGGAATTTTATTTTTTTATTTATCTCAGCATCTAATTCTTCAATAGTAAATGAAATGTCATCATCAACACTAACTGTAATCAATGGTAATTTCGCACTATACTTTCTCTTATTTCTAGATATCCTACTTTCTTCAATTATAGCCATTTCAGAATATGGATCAGATCTTTTATTATTAACAACAATACTATAACAAAACCCAGCAATTTTTGGCTCTTTAATATCAAACTTTGAAACTGTAAGTAACTCATTAAGAAGTTCTAAAGCAACCTGTTTTGGATTTTTTCCATCAAAAGATATTCCATATTTATTTAATAATCCTATAGCTGCATCATCATCTTTCAATAAATATTCTATATGCCCATCAGTAATATCTTCACCCCTTACTAATAATCTATCTTCTAAAACTTGATGACTTAATTTACCTTCTATTAATTCTAAACTCCTTGGCGTAGCAACTTCTGTATTTAATGACACAGAATTTAAAACAGTATAATTATTATTATCATCCGTATTTGATGGATTAGTCCCAAAATCAGCATGACTATGTGTCCATCCAATTATTTGATAGTTTTTACCTCTCGCTTTATTAATCTCTTTTACCTCTTGGTTTGCTCTTGCAACATTAACACCTTCTACCTGCACATGTCCACCAGATACATCTTGGTCTTGAGCTAGAATTATCTCTCTTATTATATGCTGGGAATCTTCAATATTACCAAGTAAAAATCCATACCATTCATAAGCAGAGTTTCCAATTCTTTTTACCGCAGGACCAATTGAAAAAGCTTTTTCTTTAGCGCCCTGTGTAATTCTAATTGATGAAGGCAGTAAATCTTTCTGATTGGAGTTTCTTTGCCTTAATAGTAATCTTTCTAAATCTCCATCTCTTAAATCTGTATTACTTACTTGAATTTTTTTCTGTTTTCTATTTAATATCTTCATATTTACCTTTATAACCGCCTTCTTGCACTATCTACATATTTGAAAAGCAAATTTGTAATAACATAACCGCCTTTCTTAACCTCTTCCAAACTGAGTTTACGCCCCTTTAATCTATCATCTAGTTTTTCGCCATAATAAAAGGAATTATCAAGATCTGTTCCGCCATGAGATGCAAAGCTTTCATTGGTTAATCCATGAATAAAGACATTTTTTGCATCATCTAATAATTTAGCAACTTGGTCCGCTCTCTTCAATCCTGCAGTATTAGCTGCCTTATCCAGTGTACAAATTCTTTGAAATGGTGTCATTTGTCTTGGTAAAAAAGGATGAGAGTAAGCATCAATAACAACACCCTCTCCTCCATAAATCTCTCCATTAGATATATTTAAATTAACCCCAACTCTGCAAGGATCAAATCCGTAATATTCTTCCTTATTTGGGTGTTTCATAGCAAACTTGGGTATCTTTAAATAAACATAAAACAGCCCATTTTTTCTTAAATATCCAATATCTCCTATTTCAAATTCATTTTTATCTTTTAATCTTTCTAATAACTTATTTCTTGACCTTATTCTTTGAATTTCCTTTAATTGATCTTTAAATTCTTCTATAGATTCTAATCTAAATATCTTGTCTAAGTATTGTTTGTAAGCTTCATCAATTTGGGGAATAGCAGCAAATTGTCTTAGTCCAAAACTTTCTCCATTTATCACAACTTGAAACTCATTATCTGCTGCTTTATTTTGCAATTTATAAAAAGTTCCATTCATAAAAAATGCAGGTTCATCATCTAAGATATCCGATAGTCCCTTTTTGTTGTCTAGATTTAGCGTATTGAACTTTCCCACCATAGGTTTTCTTTGATAATAATCTTGCAGCATTGTTACTAAAGCATTATCAAAAACTTTCGGTTCTGCATCTTCTTTTAATTTAACATCTTTTTTTAAGACTGTTATATTATTATACATGGCTTTATCAAAATACTCATTAAAATTTATATGGTAGTGATCACTGCAAATTTTACCAATCTTTCCGAATTGCCCATCTTTGTATAAATAATTTTTATTACCAGAATTATAAACCTCAACCAAATCTCCAACTTTAATTTCTCTATCTTTTCCTCGTAAATTCTTTTCTTGTGTTACCTCTTTCTTTACTCCCAATTGTTCTTGCATTAATTCCCTTTTTAAATTTTCGAGCTCACTTGCCGTAACTTCATAAGATCCAAGTTCTTCTTCAAGAATTTTTTCAATATTTTTTTTACTGGAGGTATTTACATTTATTCCTTTTATTACATCTACAACTTCCTTTTCATTTTCTGCATACAAAGGGAAGAGCTCATATATAGCAAAATGTAATAAATCATTTTCGCTTACATATTTTTCCATATCATCATTGGTCTTAATCTCTCTATGTAATCTATCTTCAATAAATTTCTTTTTATGTTCAAATATTTCTTTTTTATTGATATCTCTATATAATCTTTCAAGTTCGTCTAAGCTTAAAGAAGGAACTAATCCAAATTCACATTTTCCAACTTTAATTAGGTTTTTACTATCTGATTGTTCCCTATCATCAGTCATTTGATACAGATGATTTTCAACAATTATTATTGGCGATCTTTCAGCTAACTCAGCTAAAAAGGTTTTAGGTAGCATTTATTTCTACCTCAAATAACCTTCTAAACCGCCTTCCTGTTTTGCTGCTATGATTAATTCAACTTCATCATATGGTATACCTTCTGCTTCTTTTCTAACAAAGTATGTTCCTAAATTTTCTTTTCCTGTGACTGGGTTACCATTAACAGTCATACCATATGCACCTTGCATCTCATTTCTAATTCTTTCAGCATATCTTTCATTACCCCTACTCAACTCTCCGGTTGTTGCATATTTTAATATTTGCTCTATAGTTGCATTCTTCATATGCTCTGGTAGATCTGATAAAAGTACCTTCAAAGATTTTTCTGAAGAACTCCCTGGTTTTATCTTTATAACCTTCGCTATATCCTGTGGAATCTCTCCAGGATTTGTCAAAGGATTTTGTTCTGCTGCCATTTTGTTAACCCCCAAATATTTTAATATATTTAACACTTTTTAGTGATAATATTTCCTATATAAAGCTTTCTTTC
>DATDYQ010000002.1:0-4859 GCA_035288965.1 Candidatus Nanoarchaeia archaeon | reverse complement strand
ATGTCTTAGCAACTAAGGCTATTCCGAACGAATAACCATTCCTGTTGTTGCCATGATTGTTGCCATTGACATTAAGCCTGTCATCTAAGTTCCAATTGGAATTCAAAGCGGAACAGTTATGTAGCTCATTAATTAAAAGTAAATCACCATCATTTTATTTTTCAGCAAAAACTTACTAGATATTATGATTGAATTTTATGGCTTACAAGCGCAATCAATGAGCATGTAGCCTTAGTTAGTTGCAACTTACTAAGACATATTTGAAAAGAATAAGTTATTAATAAAGCTTATTTTTCGACGCGACTGGCTTCGCCAGTACGACTTACCCCGAACGAAAAACCACTCCCGTCGCCACGAACGTTGCCATTGACATTAAGCCTGTCATCTAAGTTCCAATTGGAAAGCAAAGCGGAAACTCTTGTTAATGGTTCATCTACAGATTCAAAACTGTATAAATATGGTTTATATCTATGTTTATCTGATATTTCTGCTAGTTTTTCTGCTCCTTCTTCTCCAACTAAAGCTTTAACATAATCATTATTTGCTAGTTGTATTGGAGTCATTTCTTCTGTTTTAAAGCCAAAAGGAACAAATCTTACATTAGGATCATTTGCTTCTAATTTCCTAACTAAATCTGATTCATCCATAAACGGCATTCCGTTTCTTATTTGAGGATCTTCTTGAATATAAGCTCCTTTATTTGGAACATATAGAGTTCCTGTAAATCCCCAAAGCCAATTATCTTTCATTATTTTTTGTATTTCTTTACTATATTTATCATTAGAATTACATGACGTATGAGCTAAAGAAGTAATTTGTGACATTGTTGGCCTTATTAAACCAGCTTGCTCTATTTGAGATCCAACATTAGCATAAGTATCAGGACCATAAGAAGGATGTACAAAAGTTAAATCTTGACCTTGATGAGTCGTAGTTAACTCAGTTCTTCCTTCTTTTATTCTTAAATTTTGGTTTTTAGTTATGCTGGCCATTTTATAACAAAATTAAGGCTATCTTTAAATATATAAATCTTTCTATTTTTAACTATTTATAAATAGTAACATAATACCAAAACCTTTAAATATTAGTCATAACTGTCCAATAACAACAGTTTATAAACCTTTTAAGGGGGGTTAAAATGAAAAATATACTTTTTACAATATTAATGACTTTAATAGTATTGTCTAGTTCTTTAAATGTAGCTTCTGTTTATGCAAATAATCCAACTGGAAACATAGACATTATAAATGCTACAAGTCCAAATGGGAGAGTAGGTCAAACATTAACTGTTGGTTTTACATTACAAAATAAAGGACCAGCAACTAGTGTTAATTTCTCAAGCACTGCTTTAACTGGACCTCAAGGAGCAACTATTCCTATAAGTAATATAGTATTTACAAATCCTACAAATATTGAGGTAGGTACTCCTACAGTACCAACAACTAAGGCAATTACATTTACTGTAAATGTGCCAAGTAATGCTGTTTTTGGTAATTATAATGGAATTATAACTGTAACTGATGTTAATACACCTAGTACTACAGCAACATTACCTTATACAGTTAGTGTAACTCAAGGGGTAGGAATTCAAATAGTAGATTTAAGTAATAGAGATTTAACAGTATTAGGACTTAGGACTTTACAAAGAGGAGAATTAAATGACAGACATTCATTTAAGATTAAAAATGGAGAAACCACTCCTTTAACAGTAAGTTTTAATGTTCCAACTGCACAATACACAGATAATGATGGAGATATAGTAGATATTAGATTTACTCCTTCAAACCCAACAATACAGGCAAATAGTGAAGTTACTGTTCAAGTTACTTTTGATGTTCCTGAAGATCAAGAATTAAAAAGATATACTGGAACAATGACTGCATCAACTCAAAATAACCAATTTTCAGATACATTAGAAATGACTTTTGATGTTGTAGAAGACATTTGCAGTGATGGAGTTGTTGGAAATGCTTTAAGTATTGATGTACAAGACCCTGATAATAATGATAAATTTAAACCAGGAGAAACAGTAGATATAACTGTTAATGTTGACAATAATGGAGACCAAGATTATGATGTAACTGTTGAAGCTTTCTTGTTAGATGAAAGCGGAGATGAATTAGAAAGTGAAGACGGTGGAACTGAAAATTTAGATGAAAATGATGATTTCGACTTTGAATTTAGCTTAAATATCCCAAGTGATCCTAATGACGTTGATGATGGGGATATTTTGACTTTATTCATAAAAGCCTTTGATGACGATAATGAAAATGAACAATGTATTGTTGATTCAGTAGATTTAAAGATCGAATTAGAAGACGATGATGTTGAATTAGAAAGTGCAACTTTAACTCCTGCAGCTGCAATTTGTGGAGAAACTGTTGGAACTGTTGTTAAGGTTAAGAATATTGGTGGAGATGACCAAGATGATGTTTTTATAACAGTAAAGAATGCTGTATTAAACATCAGAGAAGTTACAGAAAGATTTACATTAAAGGAATTCAAGGATGATGAAGATGCTAAGGCTACAAAAAGACTTGAATTTGTTGTACCTCCAACTACTAAAGAAGGAAGCTATCCAATTGATGTTGAGGTAACTTATGGCAGTGGAGAAACTGTAAGTGATACTGTATTTCTAGCTGTGGGGCAGTGCAGTAAAGAGACCCCTAGTGAAGAAGTTCCAACTGAAGAACCTACAAATGATGGAAATGAAGAAGAAACTACTCCAACTGAAACTCCTAGTGAAGAAGATAATAATGAAGTAAGTGGAAGTACTACATTCTTGCCAACTTCAAGATTATTTGGAAATGGAGCTTCTACAGCTTTTTGGGTTATAGCTGATATTGTTTTAATTGTATTAGCACTATACTTTATTATATTAATATTCAAAAAGCGAAGAGACTAAAATCTCTTTTTTCTTTTTTTGTATTATTTTTGAAAAAGATTTATAATAATATTTGGTTCTTAATAATTCAACTGATTTCATTAAGTAGTCTTTAAAATATTTCTTTTCTAAATATACTTATTTATATTTAGTAAACTTTAAAATAGTTAGCTAATAAATATAGATTATGGGAATATATCAAGATAATGGATTAATAAGTGAAGCTCAGTGGAAAGATTTTATTGAATCATTAAGGAAAGAAAACAATATTAATATTTATAATGAAAAAGAAGCATTAAACTTATTAGACAAGTATATTTTAGCTGCTGTTGAAAAAAGGATAAAAGATATATATAATTTTGGAATCTTATATTCTGGTGCCTTGGATAGCACAATATTAGCTAAAACTTGTAAAGATTTGGGAAAGGATTTTACATGTTATACAATAGGTTTTAAAGGTTCAAAAGATGTTGTTTATTCAGAGAAAGCTGCAAAACTATTAAAACTTAAATTGAAGATAAAAATTCTTAATGAAAAAGATTTAGAAGATGCCTTAAAAAATGTTGTTAAAATTCTTAATAATACAAATCCAGTTTATATTTCTATAGCATGTGTAACTTATCTAGCATTAAAATTTGCAAAAGAAAATAATGAAAATATTGTATTAAATGGATTGGGTGCAGAAGAAATATTTTGTGGCTACCAGAGACATTTGAAAGAGAATAATGAAGAAATCCATAAAGAATCATGGAGAGGTTTAAAAGAAATGTGGAAAGTTGATTTAGAGAGAGATTATTTAATTGCAAAGAATTTAGATATGGATGTAAGAACTCCTTTTATGGATAAAGATTTAATTATTAATACTATGAAAATAGATCCTGGATTAAAGATAAATAATAATGTTAAAAAGATAATTCTAAGAGAATATGCTATGTCTATTGGCGTTCCTGAAGAAATTGCTTTAAGACCTAAAACAGCAGGTCAATATGGAAGTAATATAAATAATGAGATTAAAAAGCTAGCAAAAAAGAATAATTTCAATTATGTTAAAGAATACTTAGAGTATTTAATAAAAAATTAAAAAAATATTTAGTTTGTTGCTGGCTTAGGTTCAAAAAATGATCTACACCATCCAGGGTTCGTGTAATGCTGTTGGAATACAACTAAGTCACTTAAGCTAATAATACCATCTTTATTCAAATCTCCAATTGTTGAAGAAGTATCGCTAATACTTGTACCTTGGCTGTGCATGCCTCTAATTATTTCACTTAAAATCCATTGGCATTGAACTAATTCCCGAAGTGTAATCGGTTCTATTGGAAGATTTTGATTATTATTGTTTTTGTTATCATTTCCTTGTCCAGAATTTGTTGGTTGGGGTAATTCATTCGTATTTGAAGTTGTTGGTATATTCTCAGTTGTTGATAAAATAGGCTTCTTTCTTTTTATGCTTCTGAACTTTGATTCGTCATTTGCTATCTTGCCATTATTATCAACTGCTTCTACTCTTACTTTGTAGAAACCAATATACAAATCAGTTGGAGTTTTCCAATTTAACTTTAAATTATGGCTACTATATTGATCACAATCAGCTAAATCAGTAATCATTTGCGATGTACAATCTCTTGAAGCTAGTGTTAGTGTATCCATACTAATCTTAAATTGGTTTGTGACATCTACTCCTACTTTATTTGTGTTATATCTCATACAATTATAAGATCCATCAAGTGTGAAAGAACAAACAAACCTGTCTTCTGGTACTTGAGCAGCAAATCTGCTTGTTGTTGATCTTTGGCCTATATATGTAAATATTAAATTAATTTGTTGTAGTGTATTGCCATAATCATTTATTCTTATATTTCCTTCAACTATTCCATTTCCATTTGTTTTTGATAGTTTTTTAATAGAAACATCTTGTGCAACACTTATAGGTGCAGTTTGTGCAACACTTACAGTTGCTGTTACAATTAATACT
>DATDYQ010000001.1:0-4179 GCA_035288965.1 Candidatus Nanoarchaeia archaeon | reverse complement strand
ATTGTTGACACAGGGGTTGCAGGGGTTGCTACAGGAATTAAAGTTGGAACTACAAATATAGATGGAAGATTTAACGGAAAACAATGTGAGTATTCTAAACTAGGAGTAATTCCATCAGGCGGAACAACTGAACTATCTTATATTACAATAGATCCAGAAAATGCTAAAGCAAATATCGGAGTTACAGAAAATTATATTGTTGAAGCTTATTATACTGATGAAAAACATAAAATAGTAACAGATTCAGCAAGTTATCAAGTTAATGAATTAGTAGGAATAAATGTTGTGCAAAATTTAGGAAAAGGATCATTTAAATGTTTAAGTTTAGGCAAGGTTCAGATAATAGCAAAATATACTGAAGATGAAAAAACAGTTAGTAAAGATGCAACTCTTGAATGTGTTCCTATTGGAAGTAAAATTTATTCTAATTTAGAGCTAGTGCCGAAAAATCCAGAAGCTTCTAAAGGATCATTATTACAATTTAATGCTTATGCCTATTATTCAGATGGAAGCAAGGAGGATGTTACAAATTTAGCAAAATATTCATCAACAACGGTAATTGGATTAGGAACTGTTTTAACCCCACAAAGTTCTCTTGATGGGAA
The DNA here is from genome assembly GCA_035288965.1 of Candidatus Nanoarchaeia archaeon. Classification (GTDB taxonomy): domain Archaea; phylum Nanobdellota; class Nanobdellia; order SCGC-AAA011-G17; family JAGVZF01; genus DATDYQ01. The sequence continues at coordinate 3,574 of DATDYQ010000001.1, read as the reverse complement.
ATTTACAGCAAATGAAATCGGGATAGCAATAGTTTCTGTTAAATATACAAATTTAAATATACAAAGACATGATAAAACTAAAGTAAATGTGGTAAATTCTGGAGAAAGAATTCCTTCGTATGTTAGATTAGATCCAGAAGATCCAAAAATAAAACTTGGATTACAGAGAAAATTTTCATTAACTTTAGTTTATAGTGATGGAAGTAGCGAAGATGTTACTAGCCAAGCTACATGGAATGTTAAGGATATATTTGCTGTGATTTCAACACCTGTTGCTACAAGTTTGGGAAATGGACTTTTTAGAGGAGATAATTTAGGAACAGCTGAGGTAATTGGAAGATATACTAAAAATGGAATTGAGTTTTATGATAAAAGTTATTTATATGTTACAAACAATATTGAACTTTCACATATAACATTACAACCTGTTACAACAATAATACCGTTGGATGGAACTGTTCCATATGAAGTTAGAAGATTTTTATCTACAGATGATGCAGATAGTATTGGGACTTTAGTTACAAGCGAATCTACATTTATAGAGCAAGATATAATTGCAGTTGATTCAGGAGTACCAGGACTAGTCGCAACTTCTATAGGACAAGGAGTTTATCAAGGAACAAAAATAGGAAGTGCTTTGATAACAGCAAGACATACTTTTAATGGGATAACAAAAAAAGCAGTTGCTAATTTATATGTCGGAAGACCTACCACAAGCTGTCAAATTACAAAAGTTTACTGGAGCAGAAATCCAGAAGATGTCAATGACGAATTTGCAAGAGTGATAACAGATCAATCAACTCCGATTTATGTTAATATAGAAACTGAAAATTGCAATTATGGAAATATAATAACCTTTACCTATACACAAACACCTCCTGGAAGTGCAATAAATGATTTAAGCAAGTTTGATTTTATTAGATCAACTAATCTTGATATTTATGGAAAAGGATATAAAAAATGGGACAATCCTTACTTTTACGATACTGGATTAGGAGAATTAATTTACGATACTGCGTTTGAGCAACCACCAGGACCAGATTATTTATTTACAGCAACATATGACGATGGAATAGGATATGTGACAACAAAAGATTCGAGCAATAAAGCTACTGTTCAAAAAGGAACAAGCACTCCAATTGGATGTAATAATGGAATTGTCGATGAAGATTTAGGAGAGGAATGCGATCCTCCTGGAACAACAGATGGAACAAAAACATGCAATAATCGATGCAAGTGGCAAGAAGAAAATCCACCACCAGAAGAATGTACAGGCAGTAATTGTTCGCCAGGAAGCGGAAGCAGCGAATGTTCACAACAAAGCTATACAAAAACTTATGGCGGAACAAGCGGAAGTTATAATGGAGTTTGCGGAGTTATAGACCAATGTTATAATGGAGAAAGATTTAGCGGAAGATATAGTGATTGCAGATCAAATCAAGTATGTTGCAAAGGAGTGAAAGGAGATTCAGGAACTATAAGAGTAAATGAGAACGGAGCATGTAAACCAAACCCAGCAAAGCCAGGAAGTGCTGAAGGAATAATGACTCAGAAGATATGCACAATAAATACACAGACTAATCAGAAAACATGCAATCCTGCACAACAAGTAAAATGCAGACTTCCATTATCAGGGATAAAAGTAAGCTTCTTTACATTGACAAATTTATTAGTTGTGATAGGATTGATAGTAATATTCTATATAGTAAAAAGCGTAAGCAAAAAGAAAGTTGTTAAAGAAGTCAAGAAGAAAAGAAGGAAGAAGAGACTTTAGAAAGTTTTGCAATATTTAGAATTAAAAAAAATTAATTTTTAATTTTATTTAGTATTTTATATGGACTCTTTCTATTTTTTCTGAGCTCTTCAAAAGTTATTCTAACTCCTCCTATCATTAAGGGGACAAACATACCTTCAAGCCCGATTGATAAAACATACAAAAACCAGTTTTTTAATAATCGACTATGGTATACTTGTCTATTTTCAACTTGCATTTCTTCCAGCCGTTTACAGAAATAACTTAAAGGCATTATTTCTCTTTCTTCAGGTCTAATGAAAAACTTATCAAAAAAATCTATATCTGCGCGATCTAGATCTGCATAAGGATCATAATCTTCTTGGCGCTTTTTTCCTCTAGCTACTGCTAACACTTGCCTTTCTTCCTTTGTTGTTACTAAATATTCTTCCAAACTTTTTCTTATATTCATTGTATTCACCTTATATTTAGGTTGATATAGGTATATATTAAATTTATTACTTAATTTTTACTAATTTCCGATATATTTATATAATTGAATAGGATTACAGTAATATGGATAATAAAGATAAAAAAATACTTTACGAATTAGACGGGAATTCAAGAGTTTCATATTCTCAGATAGCCAAAGCTACAAGACTTACACAGGAAACTGTAAGATATAGAATTAATTCATTAGTAAAAGAAGGAATAATCCAAAAATTTCTTGCCATCTTAAATACAACAAAATTGGGAAATTCCTATTATCAAATTATGTTAAAATTACAAAACGTTAATGAAGAAAGTAAAAATTTTATAATTGACTTTTTAAAGAATAACAATAAAATTGCCTGGATTGGTAATTTGGAGGGAAGTTATGATATTGCATTTATATTATATGTTAAAAATCAGATTGAATTACAATCTATGATAAATGAATTATTTGAAAAATTTAGCAAGGTTATAATGAAAAAAACGATATCTGTCAATCTATATGCAGAGTTTTTTCCAAGGGATTATTTGATTAATAAAGAAAGAACTAAAATTAAAAAAGCTGCTTATAAACCTTATGAAAAATCAATAACTTTAGATGAAATTGATGGGAAGATATGTTATCTTTTGGGGATGAACTCTAGGATTTCATCTATTGAAATGGCTAAGAAGATAAATATCTCATCGGATGCTATACTTCAAAGATTAAAAAGACTAAAGAAAGAAGAAATAATATTGGGATATAATCTAGTTTTGAATCAAGAAAAGATAAACCAGACCCATTATAAAATTCTTATATTTCTTAATAATATATCCAAAGAAAAAGAAAAAAGTTTAATTATGTTTTCAAGTATAAATAATCGGGTAATTGCTATCGTAAAAACCTTGGCGGAATGGGACTATGAAATAGATATAGAAGTTGAAAATGTTAACCAGTTGAAAGAATTTACTATGAACTTGACCAATCATTTTTCAGACATTATTAAGGATTATGATTTAATAAGAATAGTTAATATGCCAAAATATACATTCTATCCATAAGATAATAGGATTTAACTCGAACATATTCTTTTTATTATTTATTATTATTCATAATAATATATAAAAGCAAATTAATTTCTAATAAGTTTAATGGAAAAAACACTACCAAAGCCAAGATTCCCAATAGGATTTAAACCAGATGTATCAATATTGGCTGCTGGCAGATACGGAACTTTTGAGATGGCAGATATTTGGGGACCAGAAAAAACTTTTGATTATAGTTTAAGAGTACAGGGAGAGTCTGCAATAATATTATCAAGATTATATCCAGACATAATCCCAAATATGGAAGCAGAGGAAATTTATGAA